>SVJO01000020.1 GCA_015068935.1 Oscillospiraceae bacterium | reverse complement strand
GGTTTTTGCGTAAAGAAAATATGCCAGTGGCATGTTTTTAGCAAAAAGGTGCGCAGTCCGGTACCGAAATGCGAAGCATTTGGGTGGACAAGCAAGTAAGGTGCTTTGCACCTGTGTCCCTGAAGGCCCACCAAAAAGAAACGACAATTTTCGACAAGAAAGTTGTCGTTTCTTTTTGTACTCTTATCTTTTCATTCTTCTCTCTTCACTCTTCACTAAAAAATTGTCGTTTCCAGATAAGAGATAAAAGAGAATAGAGAAGAGAAAAGGTAGTTTTGCTCTGCAAAACATTGAATTGTATGTAGATTTATGATATACTATATATGAGGTGAAAATATATGGAAAGTCCGCTTTTAAACAAATCATTAGAATTTGCAACACAAATTGTTTTGTTTTATGAGGAGTATTCTAAATCTAAAAGAGATACAACTATCGCAAAGCAACTTCTCAGGAGCGCGACAAGTGTCGGAGCAAATATAAACGAGGCAATTTATGGTAATAGTAAACCTGATTTTATTTCAAAACTACATATTTCTCTAAAAGAAGTGAGTGAGAGTATTTACTGGCTTACACTTTTAAGAAATACTAAACTGTTTGAATATGATTATGATAATTCCATTAACCTTGCAAAAGAAATAAAGCGAATGCTAATTTCCTCAATCAACACCGCTAAACAAAATATAGATAAATAAATTTAACTGCCACAATTACTGTGGCAGTTTTTTCTTGCATTTTATTTCTATATATGCTATACTGTATTTGCGACATAATTTTAATAATATCCACGAATACTACAAGTGTGTATTTTTTTACCCTTTTGGTAAAAATGCATGCTCTATTTTCGCATACTTGTAGTTGGTGGAAAATTGTGTCGCAGCAATCGGAGTTATGCATTTTTCGGTGCGTAGCTTCGGCTGCGCACTTTTTTGTTAAGGGGGGGTGAAAAGGTATGAGAAGATTTTTGGTAACTTTGCTCGTTGTTGTATTCTGCTTTTCTCTGGTAGGATGTGGTAGTTCCAAATCCTTTTCAATGATTGGGAAATGGGAAATGAGTAATTACTCAGATAGCATTGATGGTGTGAAGTTTGACGAAAGTTTATCTGATGATAAAAAAGCTTATATGGTTTTTGAAGAAGATTCTAGTTTTTATACTATAGAACTAGGAATGTTAGATGCAAATGGTAGTTGGAAATTATTGGAGAATAAATTTTTAGTATTTGATTTTAACGGAAATGAGTTAACCTTGGATATTACTGTGGAAAGTGCAGATATGATTCTTGTAGAAAATTCAGGTGAATATCAAAGATGGAAAAGGGTAGATTAGTTTAGCTTTTTAGCATCATCTAAATCATTCGGCCCACCATGAAAAAAGACATCTTCGGATGTCTTTTTTCAGTTATATTTGCCTACGGCAAGTTATATTGCTACGCAGTTTTATTTGGCTTACGCCAAGTGTTATTGTACTTCGTACAGTTTAAGGGCAAATATAATATCACTGAAACCAGAGGTTTCAATAACACTTTTGCTTTGCAAAAATATCACTCCATCGAAGATGGAATATCACTAAAAATCGATGCATCCAAACCATTCGAATTTTCCAAAATAGAGAGAATGTATTTTTACATTCTCTCTATTTTTTGTACTCTTATCTATTCACTATTCTCTCTTCACTTTTCGCTAAAAATTGTCGTTTCCAGAGAATAGATAAAAGAGAATGGAGAAGAGAGAAGAGAAAAGGTAGTTTTGCTATTTACTCTTACTAAAATCCTCACCATTAATCAGGAAGTCTATTGATACATTAAAATAGTCTGATAATTTCTTTAACATATCAAGGCTAGGTTCACGTTTGCCATTTTCGTAGTGAGAAAGTGCTTCACGGGAAATATTTAAATCCATAGCAACTTTTAGTTGATTTAGATTACGCGCTTTTCTGATTTGTTTTAATCCTTTCATAATATCCCTCCTTGACATTATTGTAACAATTTGTTACAATAATTATGGTACATTATGTAACATAATGTTAAAGGAGGACAAACATGAACATAAAACTTGAATTATTGAAAATCTACATATCTGATGTTATAAATAGCAAATTAGAAGATTTTGAAATTGATGCATCACAAATTGCCGATACAAGTGCTATACAGATGATAACCGAAATACAAAAGATAATTAAGGACGAAAACTATTCTGATTTTGATGCGATAGAAGAAATTGTATGTATATTTGAGAGATATAATATTGATTGTGGTTTTCGTCATGATTTTTGAGGATATTTTCACAGAGTTGAAACTAATATGAACGTGAGAGCCATACAAACGTGGTGTAGCAAAATAATTTTGCTACAGCTCCTGTTTTTTGTTGAATTGGTTTTATAACCAAATTAATCCACAAAATCATATAAGTTTTGTTGACAAACTAAGAAAATTATGGTAGTATTATTTCAGCACACCGTGTGCTGAAATGTGAGGTGATTGTGTGAAAAATACAAATAATGATTTGATTTATGATGAGATGTCAGAAAAGATTATTGCTGCTGCGGAAAATATTGCTGCATTAGAGGGTGCACACAACATAAATGTCAGGAAAATTTTAAAAGAACTTGACATAACAAACAGAGTTTTTTATAACCGTTTTCATAATATCTCGGAGGTTCTTGATATTATCTCAGAGAAGTCCATATTAGAGGTGCGTGAAAGTCTGAGTTTCCATTTTGATGAGAATAAAGATTTTTTTCAGCAGATTATGGATGAAGTTGAAAAAACCCTTATAAAATCTTATGAAACAAGATTGAATTTTGTACATTATGTTTTTGAAAATGACTCTGTTTCTGACAGTAATTATAAGTGGTGGACAGAGGAAATAAAAAAGATATTAGATTATGCAATTTTAAAAGGGTATATAATCGATGTGGATAAAGAAATGACAAGCTATGCAATCTGGTGTTTTATCCGAGGATTTAATACTGATGCTATCTCAAGAAAGATTCCGCTTGAAGAGGCTTTAAAACGATACAGATATGGTTTTAAGTTTATTTTAAACGGATTAAAAGCATGAAATTTTTAACAGAGAAATTCTCTGTTAAAAATTTTTACAGCACACTATGTGCTGCGAATTGGCAATTTAGGATTTTATATTGAAAGATAGAGAAGGGAAAGTAATTATGTTTTTTATTAAATCAATATATTGTCGTGTTTTTCAAGCAGCATTTAGATTGGCTATGCCAATACTTCCATATAGGGAACCTCAGATTTTGAACTCGTGTGCAGAACTTGGGAAGGTACTAAATAAAGAAAAAGCAACATCTGTACTTGTTGTTACAGACAAAGGTATTGTTAATAACGAATTGTTAAAGCCTGTCGAAGAGGCATTAATGATGGATAAAATTCCATATACAGTTTACGATGATACTCTTCCTAATCCAAGCATTATAAATGTTGAAGAAGCTCTCAAATTATATAACAAAAACAAATGCAATGCCATTATAGCAATTGGAGGGGGATCGGCAATAGACTGTGCAAAGGCAGTCGGTGTACGTGTTGTATATCCTGAAAGGACTATAAAACAAATGTGTGGCAAGTTGAAAGCATGGCGTAAATTACCTACATTCATTGCTATCCCTACAACAGCGGGCACAGGTAGCGAAACGACACTCGCTGCAATGATTACGGATTCCCAAACACACCGTAAATATGCGATAATGAGTTTTCCATTGATTCCTCACTATGCAGTTCTAGACGCGTCACTTACATATTCTTTGCCTCCTCATTTAACTGCTACTACCGGAATGGATGCACTTACTCACGCTGTCGAAGCATATATAGGTCGCTCTACAACTAAAGAGACACGAAGACTTGCACTCACCGCTACAAAACTTGTTTTTGAAAATGTTTATTTGGCATACTGTGATGGAAAAAATCATATTGCAAGAGAAAATATGCTTCATGCAGCATATAATGCAGGTATAGCATTTTCAAAATCTTATGTGGGTTATATTCACGCACTTGCACATGCACTGGGTGGTCTTTACGGAACACCGCACGGACTTGCAAATACTGTTATTATGCCATATGTACTTGAGACTTACGGCAAAAGCGTGTATAAAAAGCTTCATAAGCTTGGCGTGTATGCAGGAGTTTGTGATGAAAAAGATTCGCACAAAACAGGTGCTTTAGAATTTATTGATGCACTCAGAAAGCTAAATTCAGATATGGGAATTTCCAATAAGATAGATGGAATAAAAAGAGAAGATATTTCCGTTTTAGCAAAAAATGCAGAAAAGGAAGCAAATCCGCTTTATCCTGTACCAAAACTTATGACAAAAAAAGAACTTAGCGATTTTTATTATAAAGTAGGAGGAATCTATGAGAACAATTAAAATTGTTGCAGATTCATCATGCGACATCTTCACCCTTAAAGATGTTGAGTTTGATTGCGCACCAATGAAAATCATTACTGATGAGAGAGAATTTATTGATAATGCATCGCTTGATGCAGATGATATGGTTAACTATTTATATCAATACAAGGGAAAATCCAAATCTTCATGTCCCAATACGACTGATTGGATTGACGCATTTGGCGGTGCAGATGATATCTTTTGCGTTACTATTACAAGCGGTCTTTCGGGGAGTTACAATTCCGCTTATGCCGCAAAGCAAATTTATGAATCTGAAAATGAAGGAAAGCGCGTGCACGTGTTTGACACACTTTCTGCCGGCCCGGAGGTTCTCCTAGTGATTGAAAAAATTCGGGAATGTGTTAAAAATAGTATGGCTTATGAGGATATTTGTGATACTGTAGATAAATATATGAAAAAGACAGGACTTGTTTTTATGCTCAAATCTCTTAAAAATTTTGCTAACAACGGCAGGGTTTCTCCCATCGTTGCAAAACTTGTCGGCATCGCAGGAATATGTATTGTCGGAAAGGCAAGCAGTGCGGGGACGCTTGAACCAATGCACAAATGTCGTGGTGAACGGAATTCGCTTAAAACTTTAGTAGATGATATTGAAGCAGAAGGTTTCCGTTCGGGAAAAATAAGCATTGGACATTGTCAGAATCAATCGGCAGCAGAACAGTTAAAAGAGCTTATTTCTGAAAAATATAAAAACGCACAAATAGAAATACATAAATTAAGAGGTCTATGTAGCTTTTATGCTGAAAAAGGCGGTGTGCTCGTAGGCTTTGAAAAAGCGTGACGGAGGGAAATATGACCAGTCAGGAAATACAAGCTTTGCTTGAAAGACAAAGAAAATATTACAAAACAGGCATTACAATTCCTGTGAATTTCAGGATAAGACAGCTAAAAAAGCTATATGATACAGTAAAGAAATATGAAAAAGAAATAAATGAAGCATTAAAGAAAGACCTTGGAAAAAGTCATTATGAGGGTTTTATGTGCGAATGCGGGCTTGTACTTTCAGAAATTTCATATATGATTCGCCATACAAAGAGGTTTTCAAAAAGAAAAACCGTTTATACTCCGCTTGCTCAATTTGCATCTCATAGCTATAAACAGCCTGTTCCCTACGGAAATACACTTATAATGAGTCCGTGGAATTATCCGTTTTTGCTTGCTATTGACCCGCTTGCTGATTGCATTGCAGCGGGAAATACTGCCATTTTAAAGCCGAGTGCATATTCTCCTGCAACAAGCAAAATTATTGAGAAAATAATAACAGAATGTTTTGAGCCTGAATATGTTGCAGTTGTAACAGGGGGCAGAGAAGAAAACTCAGCACTTTTAGAGCAAAAATTTGATTTTGTTTTCTTTACTGGAAGCAATGCTGTAGGCAAAGAAGTACTCCGTCATACAGCAGAGCATCTTACACCTGCAGTCCTTGAACTCGGCGGGAAAAGTCCATGTATAGTGGATGCAAGTGCTGATATAAAGCTCTCAGCAAAAAGAATTGTATTTGGTAAATACCTTAACTGCGGTCAGACTTGTGTTGCTCCTGATTATATTCTTTGTGAAAAATCAGTCAAAGACAAATTTTTAAATGAAGTCAAAGAACAGATTACACTTCAATATGGAAATAATCCTCTTGAAAACAAGGACTATGGAAAGATTATCAATGAAAAACATTTCAGACGTCTTTGTAATCTTATAAAAAAAGAAAAAGTTGTCTTTGGCGGACAGATAAAAGAGGAAACATATCAGATTTCGCCGACGGTAATGGATAATGTAACATATGATGATGCTGTTATGGGCGAGGAGATTTTCGGACCTATAATGCCGATTTTAACTTTTGATGATTTTAATAATATTATAGAAATTTTAAAAGATAGGGATAAACCCCTTGCGCTTTATATATTCTCAAGCAACAAAAAACATATTAAGCAGGTTTTAACAGAGTTATCTTATGGGGGAGGATGTATAAACGATGTGGTCATCCACCTTGCTACAAGCAATATGGGATTTGGCGGCGTAGGTGAGAGCGGGATGGGAACATATCATGGAAAAGATGGCTTTGATGCCTTTTCACATTATAAATCTATAGTAGATAAAAAGACATGGATAGACCTTGGAATGCGCTATCAGCCATATAAAAATAAGTTATATGAAAAACTCTTGCATATGTTTTTGAAATAATAACACTCTGATTTTTATCATTTTTTCATTGTTATAAATGCAACTTATTAATTTTTATTATAATTTCACCTGATGTTATGAAATTATTTCTTGATTTTAGCATATCTATATGATATAATAACCATTGTGTTTAAAAATTTGTCATGTGAATTGCCTATTGGCATTTGGCATATATTAAATTTTGGAGGTTTGAAATGAGTCTAATTGTTCAGAAATTCGGAGGCTCATCTGTTGCTGATGCAAAGCGCGTATTTAATGTGGCAGGCATCGTAACGGATACATATAAAGAAGGAAATGATGTCATCGTTGTAGTTTCTGCTCAGGGCGATACAACCGATGATTTAATCGAAAAAGCGAATGAGATTAATCCTCATGCCTCAAAGAGAGAAATGGATATGCTTTTATCGTCAGGAGAGCAGATTTCTGCTTCGCTTTTAGCTATGGCTATTGAAAAACTTGGTTTACCTGTTGTTTCAATGACAGGCTGGCAGGCAGGAATTACAACAGATTCCAATCATTCAAGCGCAAGAATAAGAAAAATTAATCCTGAGCGCATAAAAAATGAGATTGACCAGAAGAGAATCGTAATTGTTACAGGTTTCCAGGGAACCAGTAAATATGATAATATAACCACACTTGGCCGCGGCGGCTCTGATACATCAGCGGTAGCGCTTGCTGCTGCTTGCCATGCAGACCTCTGTGAGATTTACACAGATGTTGACGGTGTTTATACAACTGACCCGAGAATTGTGCCTGAGGCTAAAAAGCTCGACGAAATCACGTTTGATGAAATGCTTGAGCTTGCAAGTTTGGGTGCTAATGTTCTCCATAACCGCTCGGTTGAAATGGCGAAAAAATATAACGTAAATTTGTGTGTGCGTTCTTCTCTCACAAGAGCAGAAGGAACTGTTGTTAAGGAGGTTGTAAACATGGAAAAAATGATGGTAAGAGGCGTTGCTAAGGATTGTGACGTTGCAAGAATTTCACTCGTAGGGATAGAGGATACTCCGGGAAAAGCATTCAGAATTTTCTCGCTTTTAGCTAAACATAATATAAATGTTGATATTATTTTGCAGTCAATCGGCAGAAATAATAAAAAGGACATCAGCTTTACTGTTTCTCAGACAAAGATTGATGAGGTTGTTGATTTAATTAAGTCTAATAAAGATAATATCGGCTTTGAAGATTTCAGCTATACAACAGCTGTTTCGAAGGTTTCAATTGTTGGTGCAGGTATGGTTACTAATCCGGGAGTTGCAGCTAAAATGTTTGAGGCTTTATATGAGGCTCAAATTAATATACATATGATTGCAACATCTGAAATTAAGGTTTCTGTTCTTATAGATGAGGGTTGTGAACAGAAGGCTGTCAAAGTTCTTCATGATAAGTTTGAACTTGCATTATAATTAATAATAAAACAATTAAGGGATGTATTGCACTACATCCCTTAATTATGTGTTTAGGGGTATTGTTATGACTTTTACAGAACTTTTTATGATAGCTGTAGGACTATCTATGGATGCTTTTGCTGTTTCCGTTTCACAGGCATTGACTTGTCCTAACTTTAAAAGAACAGATGCTTTTAAATTCGGCATATTCTTTGGAGGATTTCAGGCGCTTATGCCTCTTTTGGGATGGCTTTTTGGAACACTTTTCAGTAAATATGTTGTGGCTATAGACCATTGGGTAGCTTTTGTTCTTTTGGGTTATATAGGTATTAAGATGATACTTGATGCAACCGTTTTAAAAGACGATGAAGACACTAAAGAGCTTGATTTAAAGCTTTTATTAGTGCTCGCATTTGCAACCAGCATAGATGCTCTTGCTGTCGGTGTATCTTTTGCCTTTATGAAAGATATGGCTACGGGAATTGCGGGTAGTGTTCTTACTATTGGTATAATTACATTTGTGCTTTCTGCATTAGGTGCACTTATGGGAAAGAAAATAGGCACATCTCTGGGGAACAAAGCTCAGATTATAGGTGGAGCTATTCTTGTAATAATGGGAACTAATATTTTATTTCAGCATTTATTCGCGTGACGATAAAACGGGGGTTAATCATGCTTGAAATTTTTAATGTTGAGTAACATTGTTTATTTTTATTTCGCTCGGATATTGGCTCAAAAAGACAGATAAGGTTTATCTTGCATATATTTTAAAACTTATCGTCATTCCTGCATTTGCAATTTTTGTGTTGACATCTCTTAAACTTTCTGCAGAACTGTCGCTTTGTATTTTTGTCCTGATTTCACTGCCTGCAGGACTCAATAGTATAGTTTTCCCCGAAGCATTCGGAGGGGACAGCAGAACAGGTGCTCAGATTTGTTTTGTGTCTACAATTATGTGTGTTATAACTATTCCGATTATGCTGACGCTTTTCTCACATGTTTCGGGAATACCGATAGGATAACAAATATATGACTCAGGTTTATCACTTGAGTCTTTTTTTATGTTTGTTTAAAGTTTTTTATGTTTGACTTTTAAATCGTTTTAAATATTTAATGATATATAAGTGACGAGAGTATATAAATTCACAATTATTTGCTTGATAATTCCTTCAATTTATAGTATAATATTAGTATTAATGTGCAGAATGGAGATATTTATGGGTGAGATATTAAGAGCAGTTGACGAAAGCGGCATGATAAGGGTTAGCTTTTTAAATAGTAAGGATATTGTAAATACGGCACAAGGCATACATAATACGTCTCCCGTGGCGACGGCCGCACTGGGAAGAACTCTGACCATGACTGCCTTTTTGGGAAGTATGCTTAAAAGTCCTGATGATAAGGTTACGGTTTATATAAAGGGAGACGGACCGCTATCTGGCATTGTTGCAACTTCTGATGGTTATGGAATGGTTAAAGGGTATGTGTATAATCCTTTAGTTGACCTTCCGCTTAACAAACAAGGGAAACTTGCAGTAGGCGCTGCTATTGGAAAGGGATATCTGAGCATATCTAAGGATTTAGGATTAAAAGAGCCGTATATGGGGAGTGTACCGCTTGTGACGGGGGAGATAGCGGAGGATTTTACATACTATTTTGCAAAATCGGAACAGACTCCGACGGCGATTGCGCTCGGTGTTTTAGTTGATACAGATTTATCAGCAAAAGAGGCGGGAGGATTTATTGTCCAGCTTATGCCAAATGCTGATGATGAAACAGCAAAAATAATAGAACAAAATGTCAGAAACATTCCTCCTGTGACGGAAATGTTATCAGATGGAATGACAGGCGAGGAAATTATCAGGAAAGTTACGGAAGGATTTAAAATGAAATTTTTAGATTCTTCACATTATGAATACCGATGTGACTGCAGTCATGAAAAAATAGAAAAGGCTTTAATTTCACTCGGCAGAGCTGAGCTTACAGATATTATTGAAACAGACGGAAAAGCAGAACTCACATGTCAGTTCTGTCCGAAGGTTTACAGACTGGATAAGGCTGAGCTTGTTGAATTACTTAAAATGGCAGAAAATAAATAGACGGGGAGCGGTTTTGTTGTTTAAAGCATTTATGCCTGATATGGCAGAAGATAATATCCACTCTTTAGACTTAAAGGAGCTTTGGCAAAAGGGCATAAGAGGTATTATTTTAGATATTGACAACACCTTGGAAAGTCACAGAGTTTTAAAGCCGTCTTCAGAAACACTTGCATTTTTAAAAAATCTAAAAGATACAGGGTTTAAGGTATGTCTGATTTCAAACGGCAAAGAAGACAGAGTAAGGCTATTTAATGAGGATTTAGGCTATTTTGCCATGGCGAAAGCTGGCAAGCCCAAAAAGAAGGGCTACAGACTTGCTCAAAAGGAAATGGGACTTAGCAATAATCAGGTGGCTATGATTGGAGACCAGATTTTCACTGATGTATTCGGTGCGAAAAGGTGCGGATTTTTTTCTATATTAGTTGAGCCGATAGAATCAATTGAAAACGGATTTTTCTACATAAAGAGATTTTTTGAAAAAAATATAAGAAATAAAGCAAAAGAAAAAACAAAGAAGTGATTTTGTGTATAAATACCTTGATAAAATTAAATCTCCTTCAGACGTAAAAAGTCTTTCAAGGGCAGAACTGAATAATTTGAGCGCTGAACTCAGGCAGTTTTTGATTTCCTCTGTATCCCAGACAGGAGGCCATTTGGCATCTAATCTTGGAGTGGTGGAGCTGACACTTGCAATTTTCCGTGCATTTGACTTGCCTCAGGACAAGGTAGTCTGGGATGTGGGACATCAGACCTACGTTCATAAAATTTTGACGGGCCGTCGAGACCGTTTTTCAACATTAAGAAAGCTTGGCGGTCTTTCAGGCTTTCCGAAAACATCTGAAAGTGAGTATGATGCATTTAATACAGGACATTCAAGTACATCAATTTCAGCGGCGCTTGGCATGATGAAAGCAAAGCGTTTAAAAGGTGAGGAAGGTTTTGTCACCTGTGTAATAGGTGATGGCGCGCTGACAGGCGGCATGGCTTATGAAGCGCTGGATGCTGCAGGTGCGGAAAAAGAGAATTTTATAGTTATATTAAATGATAATGAAATGTCAATTTCAAAAAATGTCGGTTCGCTTTCAAAATACCTTACGCGTCTTCGCTCCAAACCGACGTATTTCAGGTTTAAAACTGAGCTTGAGCGACAATTTATGAAAATTCCCAGGGTAGGCAGAGCGACAGTTAAGTTTCTTAAGAGAATTAAGGATACATTCAGGCATTTGCTGACTCCTAAAAATATGTTTGAAAACTTAGGATTTACATATCTTGGACCGATTAACGGGCACGATGTTAAAGCCGTGGCGCACGTCTTAGAGACAGCAAAAATGATTAAAGGGCCTGTTTTGGTACATGTTGTTACAAAAAAAGGAAAAGGCTATGAGCTTGCGGAGAACATGCCGACTGAGTATCACGGAGTTTCTGCAAGAAAGAAGTCGGCAGAGTGTTGCGGGTCTATGTTCAAGTCATATTCAGAGGCATTTGGAAGTGCACTTGTTAAAATTGCGGAAAAAAATGAAAAAATATGCGCTGTGACTGCCGCTATGCTTGAGGGAACGGGGCTTAAAGAGTTTTCTCAAAATTACCCTGACAGATTTTTTGATGTGGCAATAGCGGAGCAGCATGCCGTAACTTTTGCGGCAGGTCTTGCAAAAGAAGGCTTAAAGCCTGTCTTTGTTGTGTATTCATCATTTTTGCAAAGGGCATACGACCAGGTTCTCCATGATGTTTGTCTGCAGAACTTAAATGTGGTTTTATGCATAGACAGGGCAGGTCTTGTAGGAGAAGACGGGGAGACGCATCAGGGAATATTTGATATTTCTTTCCTGTCGCACATGCCTAATATGACTGTGCTTTCGCCTTGTAATTTTGATGAACTCGAAGAGATGCTTGTCTATGCGACAAGTGTGCATAAAGGACCTGTTGCTATAAGATACCCAAGAGGCAATATGGATTTTGTCTATGAAAACCCATCGCCTTTTGAGCTTTGCAAAGCTGACGTTATAACAAAAGGAAAAGATGCTGCAATCGTCTTTTCAGGACATATGGGGAAAATTGCAAAAGAGGCATATGACATTTTAAAAGAAAAGGGGAAACAAATTACCCTCATTAACCTCAGGACACTTTACCCATTAGATGAAAATCATATAAAAGAAATTTTAAAAGATACAGATGTTGTTCTTTCACTGGAAGATGGCGTAAAACGAGGCTCAATTGGTGAGCTGCTTGTCTCAATCCTGAAAGATACAGGGAAAAAAGTAATTATAAAAGCACATAATAACGGAATTGTTCAGCATGGCTCAGCAAAAGAGCTTTATAAGATAAGTTCTATGAATGCTGAGAAGATAGCAGATGATATATTATCAAAAATCGGAGAGTAATATGCGAAATATAGAAATTTTAGCTCCCGCAGGGAGTCTTGAGAGACTTAAAACAGCAATAATATATGGTGCTGATGCGGTTTATGCAGGAGGAGAGGAGTTTTCGCTCCGCGCCGCCGCAAAAAACTTTTCAAAAGATGATTTGTTAGAAGGTATTGAATTTGTCAGAACCAGAGGTAAAAAAATCTATATAACGGCCAACATTATTCCGCATAACAGGGATATGGATGCTTTTCCTAAGTTTTTAGAAGAAATGGAAAGGCTCCGTCCTGATGGATTGATTATTTCAGATTTGGGTGCGTTTATGGCAGCTAAAAAATATGCACCTTCTGTTCCAATTCATGTCAGCACTCAGGCAAATAATGTAAATTACATGACAGTAAATTCATGGCATGAGCTTGGTGCAGAGCGCGTTGTTTTAGGAAGAGAACTCTCCTTTGACGAAATCAGAGAAATAAGAGAGAGAACTCCTGATAGTTTGCAGCTTGAGGCGTTTGTTCACGGTGCAATGTGTATTTCATATTCGGGAAGGTGTCTTCTTTCAAATTATATGATTGAAAGGGACGCAAATAACGGTGAGTGTGCTCATCCTTGTAGGTGGAAATATACTTTAGTTGAAGAACAGCGCCCTGGTGAATATATGGACGTATTTGAAAATGAGAGAGGGACATATATATTTAATTCAAAAGACCTTTGTATGATAGAATATATTCCCGAGCTTGTAAAAAGCGGAATTGAGAGCTTTAAAATAGAGGGCAGGGTGAAAACTGAGTATTACGTTGCAACTGTTGTTAAAACATACCGTGAGGCTCTTGATTCATACCTTGATAATCCCGACAAATATGTATTTAAAAAAGAGTGGATGGAAGAACTCTTAAAGGTTTCAAACAGGCACTATACGACAGGTTTCTTCTTAGGAAAACCGTCAGAGACTGCTCAGGTATATGAGTCAAGTGCTTATATAAGAAACTATAATGTCTGTGCAGTAGTTACAGGCTATGACGAAGAGACGGGCGAGACTGTTTTTGAGCAGAGAAATAAATTCTCATTAGGTGACGAAGTGGAAATTATTATGCCGAATGAAAAATTTATGACTTTTACTGTGACACAAATGAAAAATGCTGATGGGGAGGAAATTGAGTCTGCCCCGCATGCAAGACAGATAGTTAAAATAAATTTAGGAAGAAAATTGCCGACTTTGGCGATGATGAGAAAGAGGAGGGAAGAGTGATGGGATTTTTTTCACCTGGATATTTAAAAGAAGGAAAGGGCATATCTAAAGAGCAGGCAGAAAAACGAAATTATTTTGGGACCCTTTTTGACAAATTCTTTGACATGATAAAAATTAATGCACTTTATTTTGCGTGCAATATTCCTATGCTTATTTTATGTGCATTAATTGGAATTCCGCTTCTTGGCGGGGGGAATTTCACATTTTATTTGGAGCAGATAACCAAGGGTAATATTATCATGGTTTTCTGGGTGATGTTACCGCTTTTTCCGTTTGTGTTGTCAGGTCCGTTTACGGCAGGACTTACATACATAACAAGGAACTTTGTAAAAAGAGAACATTCATTTTTGTTTTCTGATTATTGGGAACATTCAAAAAAGAACATAAAGCAGTCAATAATTGCAAATATTATACTTTATGTGATGTATATGCTCTACATATCAGTAACTCTTTTCTATTTTTTAAAGGCGGCAAACGTTATTTTGATGGCTTTACTTTTAGTTTTAGGTATTGTGCTTTTGGTTATTCCTTTTTATATATATCTCATGATAGTTTCTTTTGATATAAAATTAAAGGATATATTTAAAAATGCATGGATTTTTGCACTGGCTAAACTTCCGCAGAATCTGTTCTTTTTAATAATTGTTTTAGCTGTTCACATTGCTTTAGTACGCCTTTACGGATTGTGGATATTATTTATTCCTCTCATTTTAATTGTATGGACATCTTATACCATGAATTATTATGCGTGGCACATTATAAATAAGAATATGATGCCAAAAGAAGATGAGGATGAAAATAAAGAAGAAGTTCTTACTGACTGAATAAATAATTTAAGGAGGAATATGATGAAAATAACAAAGGAAGAAGTTTTGCATGTCGCAAAACTTGCCAAACTGAATCTTTCGGAGGAAGAAACAGATACTTTGCGCTCTGACATGGAAAGCATAATAGAATTTGCAAATACCTTATCAGAGCTTGATACAGAAGGTGTTGTCCCAACAGCACACGCAAGATATATGGTAAATGCATTCAGGGAAGATGTTATCAAAGAATCATATAAAGAAGAAGATATTTTAAAGAATGCACCTTTAGCTGAAGATGGCGGTTTTGCCGTTCCTAAGGTTGTAGAATAAAAAAGAGGTGACAAATTTTGTATAAGTATACAGCTCACGAGATACGTGACATGATAAAAAATAAAGAGATTTCTTCAGTTGAGGCAACAAAAGCCGCACTTTCGAGAATAGATGACGTAGAAGAAACTGTGGGAAGCTTTATAACAGTTCTCGGTGACGAGGCAATAAAAAGCGCTGAGGCTGTTGATAAAAAAATAGCATCAAACGAGGAAACAGGAAGTCTTGCAGGTGTTCCTATGGCGCTTAAAGATAATATGTGCACAAAGGATGTTTTGACAACCTGTGCGTCAAAAATGCTATATAATTTCAAACCGCCTTATGACAGTACAGTAGCTAAGAAAATGAAAGATGCAGATGCCGTGCTCTTAGGTAAGGTTAACATGGATGAGTTTGCAATGGGCTCATCTACTGAAAATTCATATTTTAAAAAGACTTTAAACCCATACGATATTACAAGAGTTCCGGGCGGTTCATCAGGCGGCTCTGCTGCAGCAGTTGCAGCAGATGAAGCATATTTTACACTCGGCTCTGATACAGGCGGCTCAATCCGTCAGCCTGCGGCTTTTTGCGGTTGCGTTGGTCTGAAACCGACATACGGCGCTGTATCCAGATTCGGTCTTGTGGCATTTGCTTCATCGCTTGACCAGATTGGTCCGATGACAAAAGACGTAAAAGACTGTGCTATGGTGTTAGACAATATTGTCGGATACGACTGTCAGGATTCAACAAGCATCAACACAGAATACAAGAGCTTTGAAAAGAATCTTTCATCTGACATAAAGGGACTTAAAATAGGTGTGCCGTCTCAATACATGGGCGCAGGGATTGATGAAGAGATTTTAAATTCAATAAACGCATCCCTTGAGTCATTTAAAGCATTAGGTGCTGAGATTGGGGAGGCAAGTCTTCCTTTAAACAAGTATGCACTTCCTGCATACTATATCATTTCTTCTGCTGAGGCAAGCTCAAATCTTGCGCGCTATGACGGAGTTAAATATGGCTACAGAGCAGAAAATTTCGAGGATTTGTCTGACCTTTATTTAAAGACAAGAAGCGAAGGCTTCGGTAAAGAAGTAAAGAGAAGAATTATGATTGGAACATATGCGCTTTCATCAGGCTACTATGATGCATACTACAAAAAGGCACAGCAGGTAAGAACGCAGATTATGCAGGATTTTTCGCAGGCTTTTGAAAAGTTTGACTGTTTAGTTACTCCTGTCTCTCCAACTACAGCATTTAAGCTTGGCGAAAAAACATCTGACCCTATGCAGATGTACATGGCAGATATTTGCACCGTTTCAGTAAATATTGGCGGACTGCCTGCAATCGTAATTCCATGCGGATATGATAAAGCAGGA
The DNA here is from genome assembly GCA_015068935.1 of Oscillospiraceae bacterium. Lineage (GTDB taxonomy): Bacteria > Bacillota > Clostridia > UBA1381 > UBA9506 > SIG437. Next base: position 5,916 of record SVJO01000020.1, on the reverse strand, counting down.
CTTCCTATCGGCATTCAGATTATAGGCAAGCATTTCGGGGAGCAGACTATCTTAAATGCTGCGCTTGCATTAGAGCAGACAGTTAAAAAGGTAAGACCGCAAATAGGAGGAATTGAATAATGAAATACGAAACAGTCATTGGTCTTGAGATTCATGCAGAGCTTTCGACCAAAACTAAAATATATTGCGGATGTAAAAACGAATTCGGAGGAGAGCCAAACACTCATTGCTGTCCTGTTTGTACAGGTATGCCCGGAACACTTCCCGTACTAAACAAGTCAGTTTTAGACTATGCAATAAAAGCAGGTCTTGCGATGAACTGTTCAATAACACGGTTTTCAAAGCAGGACAGAAAAAATTATTTCTATCCTGACCTTCCAAAGGCATATCAGATTTCTCAGTTTGACCTTCCGTTGTGCGAAAATGGTTATATTGACATAATGGTAGATGGTCAGGAAAAAAGAATAGGAATAACAAGAATTCATATAGAAGAGGACGCAGGAAAGCTAATTCATGATGATTATGGTAACATGTCAATTGTTGACTATAACCGTTGCGGTGTTCCGCTTATTGAGATTGTGTCAGAGCCTGACCTCCGTTCACCCGAAGAAGCAAAGATATTCTTAGAAACATTAAAATCAATTCTTGAATATACAGAGGTATCTGACTGCAAGATGCAGGAAGGCTCACTTCGATGTGATGTTAACGTATCATTACGTCCAGTGGGAGCAAAAGAATACGGAACTCGATGCGAAATGAAAAATGTAAACTCATTTTCTGCAGCATTTAGAGCAATGCAGTTTGAGGTGAAAAGACAGTCAGAAGTCTTAGACGGCGGTGGAGTAATAGAGCAGGAAACACGCCGTTGGGATGATGTTCACGGAATAAGTACAGTTATGAGGACAAAAGAAGATGCCCATGACTACAGATATTTTCCTGAGCCAGACCTTCTTCCTATTGAGATTTCAGACGAATGGATTGAAAAAATAAGAGCGACTATTCCTGAACTTCCGGAGGCAAGACGCCAAAGATATGTAGGGGAGTATGCTCTTCCTGAATATGACTCGTTTATACTGACATCATCAAAAAATATGGCAGACTATTTTGATGCGTGTATTTCGCTAGGGGCGAGCCCAAAAACAGTAAGTAATTGGCTGATGGGCGATGTTTTAAGGTCGATGAAGGAAATGGAACTTGAAAAAATTCCGTTTGAGCCCTCTAAACTTGTTTCGTTAATAGGACTTATTGAAAAAGGAACAATTTCAAATAATGCGGCAAAAAAAGTGCTTGCTGAAATGTTTACAGATGACTCAGAACCTATGGCTCTCGTTGAAAAATTAGGATTGGCTCAGGTTTCTGATGAAGGTGAGCTTAAGAAAATGATTGAAGAGGTTTTAGCTCAGAATCCTCAGTCTGTTGAAGATTTCAAAGCAGGAAAAGGCAAAGCAATGGGCTTTTTGATGGGCCAAACTATGAAAATTTCAAAGGGTAAGGCGAATCCACAGGTAATCAGTAAATTGCTTTCTGAAGCACTTAATAATATGTAAGGTCAAAATTCTTAAAAATTTAAGATAGTTATAGACCAAAGTTAAAAGGAAGTATAATTATGTACGATACAATAGCGGCAATCGCAACGCCAATCGGCACAGGCGGTATAGCAGTAATAAGGGTGTCAGGGAGCGATGCTTTTACAATATGTGATAAAATATTCAAAAGCCATAAGGGTAAACTCTTATCTGATGCTAAAACGCATACGGCGCTCTTTGGCAGTGTTTATGATGAAAATATTTTAATTGATGAGGTACTCTGCACAGTTTTTGTCGCACCTAAAAGTTTTACAAGCGAAAACACAGTTGAAATAAGCTGTCACGGTGGTATTTTTGTGACAAGAAGGATTTTAGACTGCGTGATAAAAAACGGTGCCAGACTTGCTATGCCAGGAGAATTTACAAAACGTGCATTTTTAAACGGAAGACTCGACATGGCGCAGGCCGAGGCTGTTATTGATGTTATTAATGCTAAGTCAACTCAGGCGGCAAGCCTTGCTCTTTCCCATATGAAGGGCGGCTTGTCAGCTATGATAAATGAGCTCAGAGAGCAGATAACTGATATTATTTCGGAGATAGATGCTGTTTCTGATTTTCCTGAAGAGGATTTTGAAAAAATTACGTTCGATGAGATAAAAGAAAGGCTCTTTAGCGCATCGGACAAAATAGAAAAGCTGATTAAAACGGCAGAGCGCGGGAAAATTATAGCAGACGGTATAGACACTGTAATAGCAGGTAAGCCAAACGTTGGAAAGTCATCTCTTTTAAATGCTATTTTGCTGTCTGACCGTGCTATAGTTACTGATATTCCAGGTACAACACGCGACGTAATTGAAGAAAAAGTATCACTGGGAAACGTGTCGCTGAATATTTTTGATACGGCAGGAATAAGAGAAACTGACGACAAAATTGAGCATATAGGAATAGAAAAGTCCAAAGAATACATAAATAAGGCAGAGCTTGTGCTGTTTTTAACAGACAGTATTACAGGTGTGACAGAAGAGGATAAAATTCTTGCTGGTTTGCTTGAAAACAAAAAGACAATCCTTGTAATCAATAAAACAGACGAGGGTGAAAATAAGGATATATGCTTTGAAGGCAAAAATTTTGAAACTGTGCATATATCTGCAAAAACAGGAGATGGCATAGCTCAGCTTTTAGAGAAAATAGAGGATATGTTCATGCTTGGAAAAATCACTAAAGATGATTTTCCTGTGATTACGAAAACAACTCATAAGCAATCTTTATTGAGGGCAAAGGAATTTATAGATTCTGCAAAATCAGCTCTTGGTGTAATGCCTGACGACATGATTTCAATAGATTTGCGAAATGCAGCACAAAGTCTTGGAGAGATAACAGGAATAGAAGTTTCTGAAGATGTTGTAGATAAAATATTTTCAAAGTTTTGTCTTGGAAAATAAGTATATGTTATGCATAGAATAAATAGACTTAATTATAACTATTTAAGAGGAGATGTAAATCCTGATGAAACTTAAAAAACAAACGTACTTAGAAGGTGCTCTGACCTTAATTATAGCAAACCTTGTGGTAAAAGTAATAGGCGCACTTTTTAAGATACCTCTTGCAAATATATTAAAAGAAGAAGGTATGGCGCTCTTTTCAACTGCGTATAACTTCTATACAGTGCTTTTTGTTATTGCAACCGCAGGTCTTCCTGTAGCTGTTTCTAAGATGGTGTCAGAAAGTCTTGCCAGGAAAAACAACAAAGAAGTTGACAGAATTTTTAAAGCAGCTGTATCACTTCTGTCTATCTTAGGAATAATCGGTGCATTGATACTGTTTATCGGTGCAAAAGGATTTGCCTCGGTAACAGGCTCGTCGGGTTCATATCTTGGAATTATTGCAATATCACCTGCGATTTTTTTCGTTTCGGTATTATCTGCATTCAGAGGATATTTTCAGGGTATGTCAAACATGGTGCCGACGGCATTTTCTGAAGTTATAGAGGCCCTTGGAAAGCTGCTTGTCGGTCTTTTCCTTGCATATATACTGATGCCCACAGGCATAGTTAATGCGGCAAGCGGTGCAGTACTCGGTGTGACATCCGGTGTATTTTTGGCGGCGGTGTTCATGGCGGGTGCGTACATCTTAAATAAGCGAAAAACAAAATCTGCTTTTTTAAGCTCTGATATAGCCGCACGTTCGACAAAGGAAATATTTATTTCCTTATTAAAAATTGCAGTCCCCATAACAATAGGTGCCGCAGTTTCCTCTGTTACAAATGTAATTGATATGGTAATGATAAGACAGCGCCTGCAGACCATTATGGTAACACCTGAAATGTTTAAAACTCTTACGGAATATTACGGACTTACACCTGATGTTGTGACAATCGGCAAAAATATTGTAGAAAAGCCGTCAGAAATCCTATACGGAGCATATTCAGGCTTTGCAGTTCCTTTGTTTAATCTTCCGCCTACTATAGTGACGGCTCTTTCAATGAGTATTGTTCCTGCGATTTCTTCTGCTTTTGCAATCAGAAATTACACTGAAGCAAAAAAACTTACTGAATCAACAGTGAGAATAACAACATTATTTTCGCTTCCATGTGCTGTAGGACTTTCAGTTCTCAGTGCACCGATACTTCTTGTTATTTATAACAATGTACGTTCGGAAAACATGCTCTTTATTTTAGCATACGCAGTAATTTTTGTATGCCTCGTTTCCGTAACAACTGCAACACTTCAGGCAACGGGAAATGTAATGACGCCGGTTTACAATATGCTGGCAGGCGGGGTAGTGAAAATTATAACAAACTATTTTATGGTAGGTGCACATGATTTAAATATTGGCGGAGCGCCGATTTCGACTCTTTTATGCTATATGACTATTGCAACGCTTAATCTTATTGCAGTAAGAAAAGTACTTTCAGCTCGGTTTAACGTAACAGATAACATATTAAAACCGCTGATTTCAGCTGCTGTTATGGGCATTGTTGCATTTTTTGGATATAATCTTATTGCAAATCTTGTTGGGGCGCCGCAATTTAATCTTGGGTTGACGTTATGTTTTATTAAAGATGCCGCACCAATAACACCTGTTCAGGGAGACTTAAGAGCGAAGACAATAATAGCGCTTGGCGGGTCAATTATTCTGGCTGTAATCGTATATGTTATAATGATTTTTTTGTTAAAAGCGATTAAAAAAGATGATATTTACATGATGCCTAAGGGTGAAAAACTAGCTAAATTGTTAACAAAATGTAAATTAATAAACTAAAATATGTAAATAAATGTAAAAATATGTAAATAAAATACTTGTTTTTTGAAAAAAAAAGGAAAAAGTTATGAAAAATGCAAAAAAAGACTTCACATTTGAGGAATTTAATGGTATAATAAGTACATTGAGAGGTGAGGGCGGTTGTCCATGGGACAGAGAGCAGACTCATCAGTCAATAAAAAACAATTTAATTGAAGAAGCATATGAGGCAATAGAGGCGCTTGATTCAGGCGATATGAAAAAATTTGCCGATGAGCTTGGCGATGTTCTTTTGCAGGTGGTGTTTCATTCAACAATCGGAAAAGAGGAAGAAACTTTTTCAATTCAGGATGTTTTGAACCTTGTATCGAATAAAATGATTTCAAGACACACTCATATTTTTGCAGACGACAAGGCTGAAACATCTGAAGAGGTTTTAAATACATGGGAAAAAAATAAACTTAAAGAGAAGGGGCTTTCTTCTTACACAGAAAGTTTAGAAGATGTTTGCAAATATCTTCCTGCACTCATGTATGCACAAAAAGTTCAGAAAAAAGCATCCAAAGCTGGTATGGATTGGGATAATGCAAGTGATGCGCTCTTTAAAATAGAGGAAGAGGCTTCTGAAATTAAAGCTGCAATCGAAGAAAATAATAAGGAACAGATAGAAGAAGAGATAGGAGACCTTTTATTTTCAATTGTTAATGTATCAAGACTGCTTGAGATAAAAGCAGAAGATGCTTTGAAAAACTCAACAGAAAAGTTTATCAAAAGATTTTCTTTGGTTGAGGATGAAATCTTAAATCAGGGAAAGAAAATGGATGAGATGTCGCTTTCAGAGCTTGATGAAATCTGGGACAAGGTTAAGCATAAATTATAAAATGTTGACGCAAATGATAAATGTTAAAATATGGCAAATTATTGCTGTATAAAATATTATTAAAATTTATTTATAGGAGGAATAAGGAATGAATAAGGCTGAATTAGTTGCAATCTTAGCTGAAAAAGCAGATGTAACAAAAAAGGATGCAGAGAGAGTTTTAGGCGCTTTTGTTGACTCAGTTAGCGAAGCATTAAAGAAAGGTGACAAGGTTCAGTTAGTTGGCTTTGGTACTTTTGAAGCTAGAAAAAGAGCTGCTAGAGAAGGTAA
>SVJO01000019.1 GCA_015068935.1 Oscillospiraceae bacterium | reverse complement strand
CCTGTAATCGATACATCATCTGACTTTTTCGGCAAAATGATGGGCAATATGCAAGGGGGCGGTATGCCTCAGGGCGGTATACCTCAGGGCGGTATGCCTCAGGGCAATATGCAGGGAGGAAAGCGATGACTCCCATTATAGAATTCAAAGATATTTATAAAATATATTCAGCGGGCGAAGAAGATGTCATGGCAGTAAATGGTGTTTCATTTACAATATGCAGGGGTGAATTTGTCGCAGTAGTTGGCGCTTCAGGTTCGGGAAAATCTACTTGTATGAACATTATCGGCTGTTTGGATACACCAACCTCCGGCACATATCTTTTAGACGGAATTGACGTAAGTACTATGGATGAAAAACAACTTGCGTTTGTGCGTAACAAAAAGCTGGGATTTATTTTCCAGCAGTATAACCTTATTCCTAAACTTACAATACTTGAAAATGTGGAACTCCCTCTTCTTTATAAAGGAATAAAGGGAGCTGAGCGCACAGAACTTGCTAAGGCTGCATTAGAACGTGTCGGTCTTATTGACCACCTTGCAAAGTTTCCGTCACAGCTTTCCGGCGGTCAGCAACAAAGAGCCTCTATCGCAAGGGCTTTAGCGGGGAATCCGCCTGTTATTCTTGCCGACGAACCTACAGGCGCTTTAGATTCCAAAACAGGCAAAGATGTTCTGGATTTTTTGAAAAAACTGCATGCAGATGGCACAACAATAGTTTTAATTACGCATGATAATTCTATTGCCGACCAGATTCCGCGTGTTATGAGAATGCACGACGGCGAAATCATTTCAGATATTATGAAGGAGGGATTTTTTTGAGTTTAAAACAGGCCTTTATACTGGCATTAAAAAGTCTTTCTTCAAGTAAAATGCGTTCTTTTCTTACAATGCTCGGAATCATAATAGGCGTTGCCGCAGTTATTACTCTTGTCAGCATAGTGTCAGGATTCAGTGAGGAAATGCTGTCTTCGTTTGAGAGTATGGGAACCAACAAAATCTCAGTTAATATTATAGGCCGTGGCAGCTCGCGAAACGTTGAGCCTGATGAAATGCATACTCTTGCCAAAGAAAATCCCGAATTAATTGAATATGTTACCCCTACAGTCTCAATACAAAATGCAACCATTAAAAGTGGGAGTACAAACATCACTTCATCAATTACCGGTGTCAATGAATATTATGATGAGATAGATTCAAAAAACATAGAAACAGGCAGATTTTTGACATATTTAGATGTAGAACACCGGCTCAAAAGGTGTGTTATAGGTACATATATCAGTCAAGAGCTTTTCGGAACGAAAAACGGTGTCGGTCAGACTCTTAAAATCAATGGGACACAGTTTACTGTTGCAGGTGTTTTTGAGGAGACAGCCGGCAGTGAAGATGGCAGCACGGATGATATTATTGTAATTCCCTATACAGTGGCACAGAAATTGTCCTACAACGGAAAAATTTCAAGCTATACATTTACAGGGGCTGATAAAGACAAAATCGACATTACTAAGAAAACGATTGAAAATTTTCTTTATTCAAAATTTGAAGATACGAATGCGTATCTTGTAATAAGCATGGCAGAAGCAGTTGACATAATAAACGAGCTTATGGGCATGGTTTCCTCAATACTTATCGGCATAGCGGCTATCTCGCTTTTAGTCGGAGGCATAGGAATCATGAACATTATGCTTGTTTCGGTAACTGAAAGAACTCGCGAAATAGGAATCAGGAAAGCTTTAGGGGCAACCGGGTGGGATATCTTAAGTCAGTTTGTTGTTGAAGCAATCACCACCAGTGCAGTCGGAGGAATAATAGGTATCATACTCGGTATATTCTGCGCAAAGGTTTTGGCAAACTCACTGGGACTGCCTTCTGCAATATCAGCAACCTCGGTACTTGTTGCTTTTAGCGTTTCTGCAGGAATCGGTGTCGCTTTTGGATATTTACCTGCTAAAAAAGCAGCTAAAATGAACCCCATTGACGCATTGCGTCATGATTAGAGAAAGGAAGATTAAAATGCTCAAGAAGATTACTTCAATTATCCTTGTTGTTATAATGTGTCTGCCTACTGCTGTCTTTGGCGCAACAGAATATGACTATATTGAAATGCTAAAGACTCTTGGCGCTATTGACTGGAATTCCCAAGTCACTATGGACTCTCCTATCACGAGGGCACAGTTTACTAAAATGGCAGTTATGATTTCAGGCTACAGAGATTATGTTGCAACAAATATCTCAGTCTCTCCGTTTATTGACGTTACTCACAGATATTGGGGTGCTCCTTATATACATGCCGCCGTAACAAATGGTCTTATAAACGGATATATCGATGGTACATTCAGACCTGAAAACCCTATAAATTATGAAGAGGCACTCACAATTGCTCTCAAAATTTTAGGATACACAAATGATGATTTCGGTTCTTCATGGCCAAATGGTCAGCTTGGAACAGCAAACAAACTAGGTCTTACAGATAATACGACTGCAGTTCAGGGTGAAAATATTAAACGCAGGGATGCAATAAATATTCTCTACAACACACTGTCAGCGTCCCCTAAGGGAGAAAGTAATAACTTTATAAACAAGCTCGGTTATTCAATATCAGACGACGTGACAATAATTGCAACAAGCAGACAGGATTCGTCTGTTTCTGCAAACAAGGTATCCACCACAGCAGGAACATTTAATATAAACTCATCTTTTGATTATAGCATCGTCGGAATGAAAGGAACAATAGTGACAGAGCACGATGATTTCGTTCTTTTCTTCCCTGACGGAGAAAAAAGAACTCACACAAGTTATGCTGTCTATGCTCCGCTTGCAAACGACGTATTGGTTTATAAAAACGGAGAGATTAAAAATCTTGGCCTCATGTCTGATACAACAATTTACATGCATGGTCAGCAAACAACACTCAAAAATGTAATTTCCTCACTTGACATCGGATATATAATTTCCGTAAGCTATAACGAGGACGGTTCAATAGACTATGCTACTATTGAATCAAGAGGACTTAAAGGACCCGATATTGCTAAATCATCTGTTATAAACAGTTATAAAAATGTTAAAACTGTTATTCGCGATGGCAAAAAAGCAACTATTGATGCAATAGAAGAAAATGATGTGTATTACTATTCTGACGCTTTAGAAACAATTTGGGCATACTCAAAAAAAGTTACAGGAGTTTATGAATCAGCAACTCCCAACAAAGATGCCCCCGTAAGTGTTACTGTATCTGGAGTTACCTATAATCTGGAAGGTGCGGCGGCTTTCAGCGCACTTTCTTCTGCCGGAGATTTTGAATACGGAGACACTATTACATTGCTTTTAGGAAGATGCGGCGATGTTGCAGGAGTTATTAAACCAACTGCAGCCATTCCTGATACACAGGTTGCAGGATACCTCATAGATGCCGGTCAAAAACAATTTACAAACTCAAATGGCGATGAATACACATCACTTTATGCAAAAGTTGTGCAGCCCGACGGCAAGTCTTATGAATATACTACTTCATCAAATTATAAGTCAATAGTAAACTCTGTTGTTACTGTATCGTTTGCCAACGGCAAAGCAATATTAAAAAAAGTATCAGGCGCCCGCGACGTTTCAGGAAAGGTCAGCTATCAGAATATGACTCTTGGAAATACCCCTATTTCCAAAAATGTTCAAATACTCGATGTTTCATCTGTCTCAGAAAACGAAACCGCCCTTTATAAAACCGTGTTTGTGCAACGGCTTGATTCTGTCAACATTGCTTCTCCAAGTGTTTTATATTGCGACAAAAATTCTCAGGGAGAGATAAAAAATCTGATTTTAAAAAATGTCACAGGTGATATGTTCAGTTATGGTATTGTAACCAAAGCTGAAGTTTCCTCAAATGGCAACATGGCATCTTATTCATATATGACTGACGAAACATCAGGCTATTTATCTTCATCTTCTGTTTACTCAGTAATGACTGGAGAGCCTGCAAAATTTGTTTTAAGCGAGGGAAAGGTTACTTCAATTGTTCCCCTCACATATATTGGTAAACCTGCCTCAGATATTACTGATACATTAATAAAAGCTGGCGGAAAAACATATCTATTGGGCGACAAAGTAGCAATATACGAAAAAACTATTGCTACAACATACACATATCTTGATACACCGCTCGCGACACTGATTGAAAACAAAAATAATTATCAAATAAAGGCATATATCGACCGTGATACATCAGCAGGCGGAAGAGTAAGGGTTATTGTAATAGAAAAAAATATTTAAAAAAGAAGGTGCTTTAGCACCTTCTTTTTTAAATATCAATACTTTCGTCCTTTTCTATGTGTTTTTTGTCATCAACATAGTACATTCTGTAAGCAACATAGCACACAGGAAGCGCCGCAAGCACATCAATAACAGAATGTTGCTTTAAAAATACAGTCGATAAACATATCAGCACCGATAAAACTGTTACCGTAATTTTTACGGCTGAACTCTTTATTGTTTTTGAATTAATAACCGCCAAAATCATAGCAACAGAACCCGAAACATGAATAGATGGGCAAACATTTGTGTTTGTGTCGTTTGCATAAATCATTTGCGTTATCCTCGTGAATATGTTCATTCTTTCAAAATTATCAGGCCTAAGCTGCTGACAATTTGGAAAAACAAAATAAAAAGCCAGTGCAAAAGAATATGTAATAATAATAAATTTTATCATTTTTTTAAATCCGTCTACATCGTAAAACAAAGTATATACATGCATGATAAAAACGAGTGCAAACCAAAAAATATAGGGCACTGCAAATATCTCGCAAAACGGAATATAATCATCTAAAAAACAATGTATCGGATAATAATAGCTGACAGGATACACATTTTCCAAATAATAAAACACCAACATAAATAACGGCCAGAAAAGCAGAAAAAACAAATGCCTGTATTCATTGCCTGTTATATTTGAAAAGCGCAGTTTCGTGTAATCTACAGTCGGTTTAAATTTACCTTTTCCCTTTTTTGAAAAATTCTCCATTTTTATTCTCCACCAAATATTAAAACTCTGATTTTCCGCTAAATTATATGTAGCCTTTTCTTTTAGTGTTTTTAAAATAATCCGCTGATAATACCGTTTTCATCAACATTAATTCTCTGAGCTGCCGGCTCGGATGAAAGCCCCGGCATTGTCATGATGTTACCTGCAAGAATTGTCACAAAGCCTGCTCCGTTATAGACTCTTACATCACTTATCTTGAGACTAAAATTTTTCGGTCTTCCTAAGAGAGAAGGTATATGCGAAAGCGAGTATTGAGTTTTCGCCATGCAGACAAGAAGATTTGTGTATCCTTCCTCTTCGATTTTATCAATTTTCTTGTTCACAGCAGAAAAATCGACTCCGTCTGCACCGTAAATTTCCCTTGCAATGATTTCTATTTTCTCATAAATCGAATGATTTTCATTATAAAGATGTGTAAATGACTTCCCTGCATCTTCAGAAGATACCATGCTGACAATCTTATTTGCCAAATCTATAGCACCTTCTCCTCCCTTTGCAAAAGATTCATTTAAAGTAACTTCAACGCCTAAAGCTTTGCAATGGTCAGAAATAAATCTTAATTCCTCTTCTGAATCTGTTGCAAATCTGTTGATTGAAACAATTACATCACAGCCGAATTTTCTGATATTTTCTATATGCTTATCAAGGTTTACTATACCCTTTTCAAGCATCTTAACATCTGGCTGTGCCAAATCGCTCTTTAAAACACCGCCATTATACTTTAATGCCTTAACAGTTGCAACTATAACAACGGCAGAAGGTGCAATGCCTGACACTCTGCATTTTATATTAAGAAATTTCTCTGCACCGAGGTCTGCACCAAAGCCCGCCTCCGTCACAACATAATCTGCAAGTTTCATAGCCGTTTTAGTTGCGATGATACTGTTACAGCCATGTGCAATATTTGCAAACGGTCCGCCATGAATTATGCAAGGAGTATTTTCTAAAGTCTGTACAAGGTTAGGTTTTATTGCGTCCTTTAAAAGCGCCGTCATAGCACCTTCTGCCCCTAAATCCTTTGCCATGACAATTTTGCCGTCATATGTCCGTCCTACAATTATTTTTCCGAGACGTTCCTTTAAATCTGCAAGATCCTTTGAAAGACACAGAATTGCCATAACCTCTGATGCAACTGTAATATTAAATCCGTCCTCGCGCGCAAATCCGTTAGTCCTTCCTCCAAGACCTACTACTATCTGGCGAAGGGCTCTGTCATTCATATCAAGTACTCTTTTAAAGGTAATTGATGTGGGGTCTATTGAAAGTTTGTTTCCGTGACATATGTGATTATCAATAAGTGCGCAAAGCAGATTGTTTGCAGAAGTTATAGCATGCATGTCGCCCGTGAAGTGAAGGTTTATATCCTCCATAGGAACGACCTGTGAATAACCGCCGCCTGCCGCTCCGCCCTTAATTCCCATAACAGGGCCTAGGGAAGGCTCGCGAAGAGCTATTATTGCGTTTTTCCCGATTTTGCAAAGCGCCTGACCCAGTCCGACACTTGTCATAGTCTTTCCTTCTCCAGCAGGAGTCGGATTAATCGCTGTTACTAAAATCAGCTTTCCGTCAGGGTTATCTTTAATTCTTTCCCATAAATCATTTGTGAGTTTTGCTTTGTACTTGCCATAGAGCTCAAGCTCGTCTTCCTTTATCCCTGCCTTTTTAGCAATTTCCGTTATGGGAAGCATCTTTGCCCGCTGGGCAATTTCGATATCAGTAAGCATATTATCCCCTCACTTTATTGTTTGTCTTTTCCATAAATTTTTCTTTAAATATTATAAACCTTTCATGCATGCCCTCTCCGATTAAACCTGCCTCATCATAGGCACAAACCTTGTAGACAAGTCTTCTTCCGTCCACCTCCAAAAGCTCACTCGTTGCATAAACCTCCATACCCATCGGTGTTGCCGCAATATGCTTTACATTAACGACAGTTCCGACAGTTGCGCATCCGTCCTCTAAATACGGTCTCACACTTTCATCAGCTGTTTTTTCCATAAGTGCAATCATGAACGGAGTTCCGAACACATCCATCTCTCCGCTTGCTGCTCTTTTAGCACTTACACTTTCATCTACCTTAATCACTGTTTTTCCTGTTATTCCTGCTGTCAGTTCCTTTGCCACCTTTTGTGCCCTCCATATTTTCTTTATTAATTTTGTTTTTAACCTCATCTATTTGCTTATAAAGGCACCTGAGCGCCTCATCAATACCGCCTATCTCATCAATAAGACCAATGTCAACTGCCTCTTTTCCGAGAATTATTGAACCTACATCGTTAGCAATTTCTCCTGTGCGCATCATGAGTTCTGTAAATTTCTTCTTTTTTACGGAAGAGTTTCTGACAACAAAATCAACCACTCTCTCCTGCATCTTATTAAAATACTCATATGTCTGCGGCACACCTATTACAGTACCGCTCATGCGTATCGGATGAATTGTCATCGTAGCAGACGGCACTATAAATGAGTGTTTTGCACATACTGCAAGGGGAACACCTATACTGTGCCCTCCTCCAAGCACCAATGATACAGTAGGTTTTTTCATTCCCGAAACCATCTCGGAAATAGCAAGTCCTGCTTCCACATCTCCGCCTACTGTATTTAAAAGTATTATAAGCCCGTCTGTTTCCTCATCTTTTTCTATAGCAACAAGAAGCGGTAGAATATGCTCATATTTAGTAGTCTTATTTTGCGGAGGCAAAATCATATGTCCCTCTATCTGCCCCACTACTGTAAGACACTGAATATTTCCCCGTGAATTTTTTATGCTTGAAACACCAAAATCTGTTATACTCTGGTTGTTGCTGTCAGTATTTGCCTGAAGCCCTGAATCTTTGTTTTGTTTTTCTTCACTCATTGTCATACTCTCCTATATTTTTTGTTTTAGTATGACAATAATTTTTATTTTATATTCCCATTTCATTAAATGATGCCAAAATTCCTTCGCAAATCGCCTCGGCAATCTTTTGCCTGTAGCTGTCATCCATAAGATTTTCGCAGTCCTGCTTATTTGAAATGAATCCCATCTCAACCAAAACAGCTGGCATAGATGTTGTCTTTATAACAGCAAGGGATTTTCCGTTTTTTATTCCCCTGTCAATTGCATCTGTCTTTTCTATCATTTTCTTCTGGATTATTTCTGCAAGCCTTTTTCCTGTCATTCCGTTTAATGAGCTTGCGTTATCTTCAAGATATGCCCATGTTTCAATACCTGTTGCACTGTCTGTTAAGGCAGAGTTTGTATGAATGCTGACAAAAAGAGTTGTGTCTGCATCATTTGCAATTGAACCGACCTGCTGAAAATCAACATAAACATCACTTTTACGTATCATCTTGACTTCAACATGTTTTTGCTCTAAAATCTTTTGTACTTTAAGTGCTACGTCTAAATTAAAATCCTTTTCTTTTGCGTAAACGTTTCCGTCTTCATCCGTAGCTACAGCCCCCGCATCGCTGCCTCCATGCCCTGCATCTATCATGACAGAACGGAGTTTTTCTGCTTTTTGTGCCATGATATAAAGTGAGCTTTGCGTCTGCACAAGATTGAAGTTGTCGTCTTTTAAATAAAGTGTCACCTTTGCCTTCGTTTTGGATACTGGTGTGTATTTTACTGATTTAACAAAATTTGCATCAGGCTTTGTTTCTGATGCCTCATTATCTATTTCATCTCCCGTAATTTCAAATGTTACACTTATGGGAGAGGCAATTCTTGTTGCTTTTCCTACAGTCGCAGACGTCACTTTAACATAATCTCTCCCGCCTGATGACTTAATTTCAAAACTGAACGGTTCTTCAGTCGGCTCCTCTGAAACTTCTTCAGTAGGACCTTCGCTCGGCTCAGGCTCCTTCGTAGGTTTTGGCTCCTTCGTAGGCTCAGGCTCCTTCGTAGGTCTGTCAGACTCATTTTCCTCTTTTATTTTTTCATCGGTAACTTTAATTATAACTTTATTATCAGCCGTAGAAATTTTATATTCTGCTTTTTGGGAAACATCAAAAACAATTCTTGCATCGTCATTTTGACCGTATCTTATTGCTGTGATATTGCCGCCTTTAAACTCAACATTAGGTAGCATCGGAGTAAACTCACTGTTTTTTATATCAATCACAATCCTCAAGGGATTTTCCATAACAAATGAATTCACAACAGGTGCAACGCCTGATGTCGTTAAAGTCAGCTTTAAATAATCATCCTCATTAGTATATTTAGCCTTTGTTATGTATGTAAGCTCCTCGGGGTCGCTTGTTCTTATGATTACTGTATCGGTTTGCGAGTCAAAGTCGACATAATACCCAAATGAATCTCCTACAAATCTCACAGGAATCATAGTTTTTCCGTTTATGATTTTAGGGGGTATCTGCATTTGTTTTTCTTCTCCGTTTAAATATGCAGTTTTAGAATTTATTGTCATTTCTAAAACTGTCCCTCCTTTTGAAATAATCACGCGCTCGCTTAATGCCTTCCACTGCACCTTTGCACCTAATTTCTCAAAAACATCTCTGGCAGGGACAACAGAATAATCCCGAAAAACAATAGGAGGCATTTCAGTCTTTAAAATTTCCCCCTCAACTTCCAGATTAAAAACATTTCCTTTATAATTATGCCATTCTCCGTCAAAATAGTATTGAGTCGCCGAAAAACATACATAAGGCATGAGCGACATCAAAAATGTCACGATTAATACTATTAAAACTGTTTTTTTCATACGCACCCACCTGCTAAAGGCTGCACCTTATCTGCTTTTCATATAATTTTCAAGAATAAGCGCAGCTGCTATTGTATCTACCAGTCCCTTTCTCTTTTTTCCTCTTATATCCATTGTGTTCATATACGTCTGAGCCGCAACAGTTGAAAGTCTTTCATCACAGAAAACTATCTCTTTATCTGTATATTCCCTGAGTTTGTCTGCAAACTCATATGTTGCCTTAGCCCTGAAACCCTCTGTGTTGTCCATATTTTTAGGGAGCCCTAAAACGATTTTTCCCACTTCTTTTTCCTTAATTATTTTTTGTATCTCGTCAAACACAGTCTCGTCCTGTGTGTTTTTTAATGTAGTATACCCTTGTGCTGTTATTTGGAGCAGGTCAGAAAGCGCAATTCCTATCCGCGCATCTCCGTAATCTATCCCCATAAGTCTCATCATACTTTTAAATTCCTCCTTTCTGTCTCCTTTTTATAATCTCTATAGCAAAACGTGCATCTCTTTGTGTCTTCTCCTCAAAAGTTTTGCTGTTTGATAAGAGCCCACTTTTTATTTCGTCATAATTTTCCATAACATTTTTAAGTTCATTATAAAGCTTTTCTTTCGTCATGGACTTTAAATCTATACTTCTGTCAACACCCAGATATTTTGCAATGTTGACGACTTTTGGGTCATATGAAATGTTTACAGTCGGAACAGCCATCTTAGCCGCATAAATGAGAGCATGCAGTCTCATGCAAAGCATTATATCCATCTTTCCTGCAATTGCAATAATCTCACGCGGAGAAAATCTTCTGCATATTACTCTGTGTGGGATATTCATTTTTTCCCCTATTTCGTATGATATCTCAAGGTCATCAGGCTGTTTGAGCGGAAGAAAAACGGGAAATAAATCAAACTCTGTGCATATGTCTTTTAAAGCCTCTGCGCACACCTGAGAAAAACCTTCTCCCTGTTCCTTCCATTTCCTTACACATATGCCAATGCATTTTTTGTCTGTATCAATTCCCTCATTATTAAGAATTTCCAGAGCAAATTCTTCCGATTCAGGGACTAGAGAAAGGGCTGGGTCTGCCGTAACTTCTACCTTTTCCATATTTGTACCGAGAGCTAACAGCTCATCATATGAGCCATCTTCCCGCAATGTGATTTTCTCTGCTAAGTCTAAAACTTCTTTTGTCCTTTTCCTGTTTGATTCCTTTAAAACAGGTCCTATTCCGTTTGCATAAACCATAACGGGAACAGAGCATTTTTTCGCAAGCTTAATCATGCTCGTATAATACCAGAGCGACTTTGATGATGTTACGTCCTGAATAAGACTGCCTCCGCCTGATATAAAAAGTCTTGAACTTTTTATTATCTTTTTTACTTTACAATAATTATACCTGTTAACAGAGTGAACATGATGCTCCTTTTTAGTTTTCTCGGGTGACTTTGAAAGGACACAGATTTTTATATCCTCTTTTTGTTTTTTTAAGTTTTGAATTATTCCACAAAGAAGAGCTTCGTCACCTGAATTTCCAAAACCATAATAACCTGAAATCACAGCATCATACTTATAATCATCTGCCGCCGCTTTATACATTCTTATATTGTCATCTGCCATTTTTGAAAGCGAGTAGTTTTTTAATATTGTATCCCTTGAATATTCCGATAGTTTTAAAAGCTCTGCTTTATCCATTGAAAGAAGTGCAGAGAGGTCTTTTTTAAGTCTGTCATCAGTTGATAACTTGCATCCTCTGCAACAGAAATTAGTGTCAATACATACGGGTAGCTGCTCCTCATTAAATATGCCGATATATCCCTCATTTCCCGCAACAATCACAGGTTTTGCACATGACATTGCCTCAAGTGCCGAGCGGGAAACTCCTATGAACACATCTGACATTGCCGCGAATTTATATACGTCAGTTCTACCGCCTGTAAGAGTAACGAGTCTTTTCCCAACCCTTTTATTGACAGCCTCAGTCTGCTCTTTTATTTTGCCGAACACGTTTCCGCTTCCCACAATCACAATCTCGATATCGGGAAAACTATTGTAAATTTCTTCTGCAATATTTAAAAGTCTGAAAGCAACCTCTGCTCTGTCCTCATCAAGCCTTGATATGTAGACTACCTTGCGGCTGTCAGGCGAAAGAGAAAATTCTTCCAAAACAGAAGAATAATCAGCCTGAGGCGAAAATTTCTCTGTATCAATTCCGTTTATTGTAACGAAAATATCCATTGCATTTGTGCCGTAATTATCCATAAGATATGTTTTTATATCCTCGCTTACGGCAACTGTCTTTTCTCCCCAGTCAGTAAGATATTTTAGTCCGTGGCCTGTGTTGAAAACCCAGTGTGCAGTAGTAACAAAGATGAAATCCATGGTTTTATGCAATATCCCGCACAAAAACGCAGGAATTCTGCCGTGAGCATGAACTATATCAATCTTTTCTTTCTTTATGACATGACGCAAAATTTTTAAAGACTTAAGCATCTCAAACGGTTTTTTAGTATATAAAGGTGCTTTGTAATGCTTTATTCCGAGAGCATTTGAAACTTCCTCATATTCGCCGCCGCCCGAAATCAGTACAACATCAAAGCCCTTCTTTTTAAGTTCTGCCGAAAGCTCTAAAACGTGAGTTTCAGCCCCTCCTATCGAAAAACTCATAAGTGCCATAAGAATTTTTTTATTTTTAATTTCTTCCATAATGGCCTCCTGCAACCGTGTTTTCTGAAAATAGCTATAATTACGATAAATTATACCATAATAATTGTACATTTTCGTTTTAAAAAAGTCAATGCATTTAACCGAATTGAAGTATCTCTTTAACGGAATTGAAATATTTGAACAAAAAAAGGGATGTAAAAAACAATTTTTTTACATCCCTTTTGTCATAATAAAGTATTTTCTTTTGCCGTTGCAATCCTGACAGGACTTGCCGCCGCTATCTTATCTACAGCATCATCTGCTGCCTGATGAGATATGTTTTCTCCTGCAATATCAAACACTTTTAAAAACACCTCATTAATATCTTCAACTGCTATAATCTCTGTATCAAACCTTTCAAGCGACTCGTCATAATTATCCTTTGGAATAAAGACACGTTTAACTCCTGATGAATGTGCGGCAGCAACCTTTTCAGGAACACCGCCTACAGGTTTTACCCTTCCTAAAATAGAAATTTCACCTGTCATTGCAATATCATTTCTTATTGGCTTTTTGGTTATAGCTGAATAGACAGCACACATAATTGCTACCCCTGCCGAAGGTCCGTCAATAGGCATGCCTCCCGGGAAATTAACGTGTATGTCAAGCTTCGATGTATCAATTCCGTATAACCTCTTTAAAACGGTCATCATATTTTGGACAGATGCCTTAGCTGAACTGTTTCTTGTAAGTTTCTGCGTTCCCGTTTTAAACTCCTGCTTTTCAATAATTCCGGTAACTGTAACGTTACCTTCACCTTTTTGTGCACTTGCCTCAACATCTATTACAGCACCCTGAGCTCCCCCGAAAACTGCAAGTCCGTTCACCACTCCCACATATTTGTCAGATGAGGCTTTTTTATTTGTTTTCTTAATGAAATGTCCGAATTCCGACACCCATTTAACATCTCCTGCCGTTATTTCTGACCTTGATTCAAGTGATGCAACACTTCCTGCTGTCTGGACAATATTTACCGCATCTCTGCCATTTTGAGCATAACTGCAAACAAGTCTGAGCGCCTCTTCTGATACTGCGAAATTCCCCTTTTGCGCTGCGTTTTTTGCAATAGTGTAAATATGTTGTTCTGAAAGCGGAGAAAAAAATATTTCCACACATCTTGACCTTATGGCAGGCGGTATGTCTTCGGGGCTTTTCGTCGTTGCACCGACAAGTCTGAAATCTGCCGGAAGACCTTTCTGAAAAACCTCATGCACATATGGCGGAATATCTTTATTTCCGCTCGAATAATATGAGCTTTCTAAAAATACCTTTCTGTCCTCTAAAACCTTCAGCAGCTTATTTATCTCAACAGGATGCATCTCACCGATTTCATCGATAAAAAGTATTCCTCCGTGAGCCTTAGTAACTGCTCCCGGTTTAGGACGCGGCACTCCTGCAGGACCGTATGCCCCCGCCCCCTGATATATAGGGTCATGAACAGAACCTATAAGCGGGTCAGCAATTCCCCTTTCGTCAAAATGAAGAGTTGTTGCATCCAGTTCTACAAATTTTGCATTTTGTGAAAACGGCGAAACTAATGAGGCTTTTGCTTCATTTAAGACTACTCTTGCCGCCGCTGTTTTTCCGACCCCTGGCGGTCCGTAAATTAAAACATGTTGCGGATTAGCACCGCACAGTGCAGCTCGCAGTGCTCTGATTCCGTCACTCTGCCCGACGACATCATCTAAACTTTCAGGTCTTGTTTTTTCCGAGAGGGGCTTTGTAAGTTCAATTTTCTTTAAATTTCTCAGCTTTTCAAGTTCTCTGTTTGAATCACTTTCTATTGATGTTTTACTGGACTGCTGAGTCCTTAACATATTAAAAAAATATATTCCTACTATAATAGTAAAAAACATTTGTATTACAATCAAAACTGTATTTATCACTTTTTCTCCTCCCGCAGTTTTTTGCTTGATAATATTATTGACAAGTTGTTTTCTTTTATCCCCTGACTCCAAAATTTTATATTAATTTTCTAAAGATTCTGCAATTAATTTATAAAATGCTTTCGTTGACAAATGTTACCGATTGTGCTATACTTTAAATATTAATCAATAAAATCGAGGCGGTTAAAATGGCTGATTATAATAAAATCAAAGTATATGATTATCTTTCTCTCAGTAAGATAGTAGCAATTCAGCCTCTGAGCATTTCAACAGACAGTTGTTTTGAGCCTGAATCACATGAATTCTGGGAGTTTATTTATGTGCGCTCAGGAACTCTTGCTTTGACTATCGGGGATAAGGAATATACTGTTTCAGCAAACAAAATTATTTTCTGCCCGCCCGATACTCTCCATTCGTGGCGCGCTTTAACAGACATCTGCTGTATTGATGTTTTAAGTTTTGAATCAAGCGCTCAGGAAATGAATTATTTTTGCACAGGGCCAATCAGCTTAACTGACAGTGAAATTCTTCTTGTGTCAAAAATTTTTTCCGAAAGCCTTGAAATTCTCACTTTGATTCCGCCGGAAGCTCAAATAAAGGGACAAATATTAAAACCAGGAATTCCCATGTACAGATTAGAGCATATGAAAAAGCAGATTGAACTCCTTCTGATTGAAATATTCAACCGCATCGCGCCTTTAGATTCTCAGGAAACATTAAATAAAAAAAGACTTAAAAGTGTCATAGATGCAAATGAAAAAATTATAAGGTGCCTCAGTGAGAATGTTGAAAAATCTTTAACCCTAGAGCAAATCGGCAAGTTAACGGGAATCAGTGTTACTCATATGAAACGTACATTTAAAAAACACCATGACGGCGGAATAATTGATTATTTTATCTTGCTTAAAATTGACAGAGCTAAAAAACTTATAACGGAAACTGAGCTTTCCTTCACGGAAATTTCCAGCATTCTGGGATTTAGCTCATCTGCATATTTTTCAAGAACATTTAAAAAGAAAACAGGTGTAACTCCGTCTCAATATCTTTGCAAGACAGGTAAAATTTCATAGACGAAAAAATTAAAAACGTGATGTAAACTTAGTTTACATCACGTTTTGGTTTGTTCGTAGCAAATTGACTTTAATCTTTGAAGAAACTTTTTATATGTCTTGACTTTTTTACATCCATTTACCGTTCTTTCCAGTTATATGGGGTTATTTTATCTGTTATTGCAACGGGATAATATCCCCTGCTTTTCACATATGTAAGAAACGCATCAAGGCAGTATACTACATTTGTTTTATCGTGAAACAGAACAACAGGTTCGCCTTTTACTTTATTTAATCCATTTACTGCGTTATTATATATCGTCTGCGAGCTGACATTTGCTTTAAGAGAATCCTCAGAGTCAACATTCCAGTCCCACATAAGATACCCTGAATTTTTAATGTTGTTATACTGTGTATTTGTAAGGTTAGGCGAGCTTCCGTACGGAACACGTACTATGCTTGAACCGTCACCTAAAATTTTCTTTAAAGTTATGTTTGCAAGTCCCATTTCATCTGCAGGCGCCCATGCAGAACCGTAAAATTTTGAGTAATTATGTGTCACACCGTGAAGAGCTACAGTATGCCCCTCTGCTTTTATCTTTTTTACAATTTCAGGATTTTTATCCATGTTGCCCGAAAGCATAAAGAAGGTAGCTTTTGCATTATGTTTTTTTAATATATCAAGAATTACGGGAGTGTTTTTCTCGCTCGGGCCATCGTCAAAGGTTATATATATCTTTTTCGAATTCTTTGGAACAAACGGAGTGAAATTCCATTTTTCGCGTCTTATCTGAGGCATAAATTTATTTAAGATTTCGCTATTTGTCATCTTCTCTTTCCCGTTTGTTATTCTCAAAAGTTTTCCTTCAGGAAGATACGAAACCCCAAAACCGAGCGCTTCTGCTACAGGCTCAAGCGGAACCATGGAAACGTCATTTGAGCGATAAAACTTAATATTCATGCTTTTAGACGGAAGCTCTAAAAGATTTTGGCTTTCAAACGCCTTGACCTTCCACAAACCTCTGCTGATAGTGAGCATTTTCTCAGCATCTGTCCAGCTTGTTGTAAGCTCGAAACAGTCAGAAAGAATGTAATCAGGAACATACGTATAACCTGCAATGGTAAAAGGCCTTTCTTCCCCGAAAACAACCGCCTCGTCATTTTTAACTACAAAAATATATTCTGTTAAATTGTCAGGATGTGCCGTAACACTCAAAAAGAGAGATGATAATAAAATTATCGTCAAGATTAAAGAAAAAATTTTTTTCATAATAATCCCTCCGTTTTATCTGCATAATGCGTAATATAAAAACACCGCTTGTAAATAATCTTTATTTAATACAAATTCCAAACTTTTCATTAAGAATTAAATCTATTCTTTCATCGCTCATATTCTCTTCAACGAAAGAAACGCTATCGCCAATAAATTCCTTATAGTCACGATTGTTTATTGTTTTTCTTCCTTTTTCCGTTTTTAGTGAAACCATATATGTTTTATTAAATCTTGATTCAGGATGTGCCTCGCAGTAGTACGAAGCGGCAACAAAGTCAATTTCTTCTGCAGGGATTTCGCAGAATGAATAAAGCTTTATCCATTCTCCCTTTTCAAGTCCATATACCATCCAACCGAAATCCTTGTCTTTTACTATTTTATAGCTTTCTCCGTAACCTGTCTGAAGTGTGCCGTCTTGAAGCTTTAATGGAAACTTCGGAGCTTTTGACCCCATCCCCACATCACAAATATAGGTGTTATCAAAAAGCATTACCCCTACAATTCTGTGTCTTTTCATGGGGACACCGACCTCGCCTCTCCACGACCTTGCAAAATATGCACACGTTTTAAACCCAAACTGCTTTAATAGCCATTCAAAAAGACAATTAAGCTCAAAACAACCTCCGCCCCTATTGCCATCTACAACCTTTTTATATATATCGCTGACTGCCAAAGACACCGCTATTCCCCTGACCATATCGATATTTTCATACGGAACAGTTGAAATATGCGCAAACTGTAGTTTTTTTAAAACATCTACTGTGCATTCATTTTCAATTTTCTCTATGCCTAGTCTATTTAGATATTCTTCCTTATTCATAACAAAATCACACCTTGCAAACTTATAAACCAGGTCCAGCTTCGCACATCCTATACATGTATGTATTTTAAATACACAAATATAGTATGCGCACCCATAGCAAATTCACTTTAGAATATGGTATGGGTGCGTCATTTTTCTACCTGTTTTTACTGTAATATTAGTTTTTACGCGTGCTATTTAATCTTATTTAACAGCTCTATTGTGCCGTTAACCAAAATATCATCACCGCCTGGTTTTAAAGAAGAACTTTTTGCTTCATATCCGCCCTCTTCATAAGCTGTGCGTGTAGGAATATATCCGCCTGCAGTGTTTGTCAGACAGCAAAGCACAGTTTCTTTAAACGGAGAACCTGCACAGATGCGGGTTCCTATTTCTGTAAATGGTTCACCGCCTATTCCTGCAAATACCAAATCACCGACTTTCACTGCTGAAACACAAAACTCAAAGGATTCAGGACCGTTTTGAAGTCTTAATATACGCTCTGCTTCAGCAACAACTGTTGTAAGCTCCATTTCTTTATAAGGAAGCTCATCTGCTCTGCCGTTTGCATAGAAATCATGGATATGTTTAGCCTCATCCAGGCGGTCATTTTCCTGATGTGACGGAAGCTCAACCTTAGATGATGCATACGATATTTTATCTGCTTTAACCTCTTCAGTTATTGAATAAACCGAAAGGGCGGCTCCTGCTATAATTCTGCCCATATGCTCTGCGTGGGCGTTGCTTCTTGGAACGCTGTCAAAGTCTATTACAGAAATTGCAGCCTCACCTTTTGTAGGATTTGTGTTAACATGGTTAACATCACCCTGACAACCTAAAAGGAACATACATTTAGTGCCTGGCACCGCTCTTTCCATAATATCACAAGCATATCCCATGTAGTCAGCGCTTATGTAATCACCGCCAACAGAATCAGAGTGAGTACCAAAATTGAGCATAACAATATCATCAGAATTTTTTCTTTTGATTTTTATTACCTTTATTGTTTCGTTAGGTGTGCCAAGCGGATAGTCTATATTGGGATTATTAACTCCGGGATTTGTCTGAACACTTCCGTCTTTCATGCGGTAACGTCTTACAAAAGAAATATTCTTTGCAACAGATGAAGCTGTTTCAACAGTCGCTTCATCAAGGTCTGACAGAGCATAAACTGCTGCATCTCTTACACTGTCAACAATGAATTTGTCATATTCTTTAGTGCTTGATTTTTCGGACGCGAAGTCTACGCCTAAGAGCGGACCTGTGTGAGTGTGTGAACAGTTTATAAAAATTGCGTCCTCATTTACCCCTGTTGCATCTTTTATAGCTTTTTTACAATTATCAAAATGATATTGCTGCAAATAACAAACGTCAATGGCAATAATAAATGCTTTTTTCTCGCCATCATCAAATGCAGTTGCCCTTACAAACAAATCATCATGAATTCCTTTTACAAGTCTTTCCTCATAATACCCGACTATCGGACTGCCGTACGGCGGGTTTATGCAAACCTTTGAAAATCCTGCTTTCATTATAAATCATCTCCTAAAATAGTCAATATAATTTTATATAAGCGCCTTGATTATAGCATATTTCTACAATTAATGCAATAAATTTTTCATAAAAAAATTAAAAAACTTTAAAACGCAATCAAAACACGTCTGCTTGACTTATATGTACATTTCATAGTATAATATTTTCGGAGGCGATAAAATGCAGACGAAAGCACAACATATATCGTATAATGATAATAACGAGCAGATTAAATATATAAAAAGAGTAACAGACTTTTTTGCATCAAGTGGCAAAGCGCCTATAGCTAACATTCACACCTTCGGATGTCAGCAAAACGAAAATGACACAGAGCGCATCAAAGGGATTTTAAAGCAAATGGGTTTTGGTTTTACATCCGAGGATGAAGAAGCTGATTTTATTCTGTTTAATACGTGCGCTGTTCGCGAGGGCGCAGAAGACAGAGTTTTGGGAAACCTCGGCGCACTAAAGCATTTAAAATTAAGAAAACCCAACGTTTTAATCGGCATCTGCGGTTGCATGATGCAACAGGAGCACATGGTCAAAAGAATTAAATCCAAATACAGACACGTCAGTATTGTTTTTGGAACACATACTCTTTTTAAACTCCCCCAGATACTTTTTGAGGCAATAACCCGTGACAAAACTGTTATTAATGTCTGCGATGCACACGGCGACATAATTGAAGATATTCCGATTTTGCGCGAATCTTCTCCAAAGGCATGGGTTTCTATAATGTATGGCTGTAACAACTTCTGTTCTTACTGCATAGTTCCGTACACAAGAGGCAGAGAACGTTCGAGAAAAGCAGACGATATTATAGCAGAAATCAAAAAACTTGTCGCAGAAGGGGTGACAGAGGTTACTCTTTTGGGGCAAAATGTTAATTCGTATGGTAAAGATTTAGATGAAAATATTGATTTTGCTGAGCTTTTAAGACGTGTAAATGAGATTGACGGTTTAAAAAGAATCCGCTTTATGACATCTCATCCAAAGGATATGACAGACCGTCTGATTGATGCAATGGCAGAATGTGATAAAGTGTGCAATCAGCTTCACCTTCCCTTCCAGGCAGGAAGCAACAGAATTTTAAAACTTATGAACAGACGATACACAAAAGAAGATTATCTTGCTTTAGTAGGAAAAATAAAAGCAAAGATGCCTGATATTTCTCTTTCTTCTGATGTTATAGTAGGCTTTCCCAATGAAACAAAAGAAGATTTTCTTGAAACTATTGATGTACTGGAAAAAGTGCGTTTTGATACAATTTTCTCTTTTATATATTCAAAGCGCTCAGGAACACCTGCCGCTATAATGGAAGACAGCATCTCAGATAAGGAAAAACATGAAAATTTTGACAGGCTTTTAGAAGTACAAAACAGAATTTCCCGTGAAATCAACGAAACATATGGCGGAAAAACAGTTGAGGTCTTAGTGGAAGGTCCCAGTAAAAACAATCCCGAAATCTATAGCGGAAGAACTGATACGGGAAAAACTGTAAACTTTCCTTTCCATGATGAAACAAAAATCGGCGATTATGTAAATATAAAAATTACCAAGGTAAATACATGGTCGCTAGACGGTGAAATTATATAAATAAATTTATAAAATCAAAACCGCCCCAAAGGAAACAAAATCCTTCAGGGCGGTTTTTATACTACTTTTCTTCGTATCCGCATTCTTCATTCATGCAATAAATCTTTTTTGACCTGCCTGTTTTTTTGAGCAGAATTCCTCCGCAGTCAGGACATTTCCTGTCAGGCACAGGTGCATCCCATGACATAAAATCACATTTGGGATTTTTCTCACACCCATAATATAGCTTGCCTTTTTTAGATTTTTTCTCTAAAATTTTAGCTCCGCACTTAGGACAATTTGCTCCTGTTTCAGTCACTATAGGTTTTGCATTTCTGCACTCGGGAAATCCTGGGCAAGCCAGGAATTTGCCGAATCTGCCCATTTTATAAACCATGTTCCTTCCGCATTTATCACATATTTCATCAGAAACCTCGTCTTCTATTTTTATCTTGGCAATTTCATCTTCTGCCTTTTTGAGTTCTGACTCAAACGGACCGTAAAACTCCTCTATAACCTTAATCCAGTCAATCTCTCCGCCTTCAACAGAGTCTAAATCCTTCTCCATATCAGCTGTAAACTCAATGCCGACAATATCATTAAAATACTGAATCATTATATCTGTAACAACTTTTCCGAGTTCTGTGGGATAAAGCTGTTTTTTCTCTCTTCCCACATAACCTCTTGCCGTTATTGTTGTTATTGTAGGAGCATACGTACTAGGTCTGCCAATTCCCTTTTCCTCTAACGCTTTAACAAGTGTTGCCTCAGTGTATCTCATTGGAGGCTGAGTAAAATACTGCTGGGGATTAATACTTTTAAGTATCGGCTCATCACCTTTAGAAAGGAGCGGAATGAGCATATCCTTTTCCTCGCCTTCATCGTCTCTTCCTTCAATATATAAGGCAGTAAATCCTTTAAATTTAATTTTAGAGCCTGTCGCCTTAAAAAGATATTCTCCTGCTTTTATATCAATGCTTCTTGTATCGTAAACTGCCGCTGTCATCTGACATGCAACAAATCTGTCCCAAATCAATTTATAGAGCTTATATAAGTCTCCCGATAAAACTCCCTTCACATCAAGAGGACAAATGTCGGGATACGTCGGTCTTACAGCCTCGTGAGCATCCTGTGAATTTTTCTTCGTTTTATAAATCTGTGCACTTTTTGGAAGATAAGATGCACCGTATTTTGAACCTATAAGCTCTCGCACTGCTAAAAGTGCCTCATTTGAAATACGAAGCGAGTCCGTTCTCATATATGTTATCAGACCGACAGTGCCTCTGCCCGGAATTTCCACTCCTTCATAAAGCTGTTGTGCGGCTGACATTGTACGTTTAACAGTAAACCCAAGTTTTCTTGATGCTTCCTGCTGAAGTGTACTTGTTGTAAACGGCGGCGAGGGCTTGCGTGTCTTTTCCCCCTGCTTTACTTCTGTCACAACAAATTTCTCATTTTTAACATCAGCTGCTATTTTTTTGGCAGCAGCCTCTGTCGTCACCTTGTACTTTTTACTACCTTTTCCGTAGAAAGAAGCAATAAATTCCTCGCCTGTTTTTTCATAATTTAAAACAGCATCTATATTCCAGTATTCTTCAGGAATAAAATTATCAATTTCATTTTCTCTGTCACAGACAAGTCTTGTCGCTACTGACTGAACTCTTCCTGCAGACAATCCTTTTTTAACCTTTTTCCACAGAATTGGACTTATTGTATAGCCGACTATTCTGTCAAGTACTCTTCTTGCCTGCTGAGCATCAACCAAGTCCTTATCTATCTCTCTTGGCTCTTTTATTGCATTCTGAACAGCATTTTTTGTAATTTCATTAAAAGTAATTCTGCATTTCTCGCCATCTTTAATTCCCAAAAGAGCTGCTAAATGCCATGAAATTGCCTCACCCTCACGGTCGGGGTCAGTTGCAAGATATATCTTTTTTGCATCTTTTGCAGCCTTTTTCAGTTTGGCAATTAAATCGCCCTTGCCTCTTATTGTAATATATTTGGGCTCAAACCTGTTTTTAAGGTCTATGCCCATCTGACTTTTAGGAAGGTCGCGCACATGTCCCATTGATGCTATTACACTATAGGATTTTCCTAAATACTGTTTTATTGTTTTCGCCTTTGCGGGTGACTCCACTATAACTAAATTGTTCGGCACCTGTTATCAAGCCCTTTCCTTTTGTAATCTATATATTGAGGGAAAACATCATTCCCGGATGAGATTTTACCATTCCTGCAATTTCAAGCATAGTAAGCTCACTTGTCAGTTCTTCTGCAGAAAGATTTGTTTTTTCTATGATTGTATCAATATGAATCGGCACAGGAGACATAGTCATCATAATTAGACGTTCCTTCTCTGACAAGTCTTTATATTTTTCGTTATATGAAACAAATTGTGTTTTATTATCTGTTCTTTCCTTTATTATAGGTTTATTTTTTCTTAGCACATCGGCATAACAATCTCTGAAATCTACAATAATTGACTCAGCATCAATAACTGCTTTTGCCCCAAGCTCTCTGATTAAAACATTACATCCCCTTGATTCTTTGCTTGTTATATTTCCGGGAACTGCATAGACTTCTCTGTTTTGTTCAAAAGCACTTGATGAAGTTATGAGCGCGCCGCTTCTGACCGGAGCCTCAGTTATAAGTGTTGCCATGCTTAGCGCACTTAAAATTCTGTTTCTTTGTGGAAAGTTTTCTTTAAAGGGCGGCGTCTTTGGAGGATATTCCGACATAACAATCCCATTTTCAATTATAGCGTTCATAAGATTTTTATTCTCAGGAGGGTATACTACATCAACACCGCATCCCAAAACAGCAACAACCTTCGCACCTGCTGAGAGCGCTGCGCTCAAGGCTATGGAATCTATTCCTCTTGCCATTCCGCTTACTATTGTAAATCCTTCTTTCCCAAGTTCTTCTGATAACTCTCCTGTTACTAAAACGCCGTAATCTGTAGGTCTTCTTGTTCCTACTACTGTAATACAGATACACTCATTTAGATTTAATTTTTCCTTGCATCTGACATATAATACGTAAGGCGGGTCAAAAATATGCATCAGATTTTCAGGATAATATGGACTTTCCATAGTAAGAATCCTTATTCCTTTACTTCTGCACTCATCAATTACTTCCTCAGCCCTTTTAAGGCTTTTATTGGAAAGTATGTCCGCGTCTTTAGCTGAGATTTTAGGAATTTTCTCATAGTCCGTCTTTTTTGCTTTGTATATATCCTCTATAGAATCAAATATTTCAAGGAGAGAACTAATCTTTGAACTGGAAATACCATTTGCCAATGTAAGCCATAGCCACAATCTGATTCTTTCCATATAATTCCTCCAAAACATACTTACCTATATAACACTACTACAAATTTTGTCTCTTGTAAAGTGTTTTTCTTTAAAAAAAACAAATTTTTTACAATTTTAACGTAATATACTTTTAATAATTTATTTTAAAAAGTGAGTATTGACAACAAGAGTTAAAGGTAATATAATACAATCAAATCAGGCTTAAAATATTGCAGAAAGGATATTTGCATTATGAAAAAAGCAGCAGAAAATATCAATTTTAATCAGTCAAGCAGAAAAAACAAAAAGACTACTTGTGAAAAAGAGGTTAAATTCTGGAGTACTATGGCTAAATTTGCAAAGGGCGAGACGCATCATCTTATGATTGCTATGATTGCCTCTCTTATAACGGGTGTAGTTGTTGCAATTCAGCCGCTTGTAATAAGATATATAGTAGATGAGGGTATATCTGCTCTGGATAAGCCAAATGATTTAAGGCTCAAAATTGCAGGCATTTTCTGTATAATATATGTTATAGTTTCTATAATCAGAGTCGGATGCTGGGCTTTTGGATATAATCACACCTTAAAGGCTTTAGAGGGTACAGTTTTTAAAATCCGTTCAAGTTTTTTCTATCATGTCGAGCATTTATGCATGCGCTTTCATGAAAGAATTTCAGCAGGAGAGCTATATAACAGTCTCATGGGAACTCCCATAGAAAATATAAAGAACTATCTTCAGCAAATGATTTTAAACATACCGTATCAGAGTGTATCTTTTGCAATTTCGCTTGTTGCACTTTTTACATACGACTGGCTGCTCACCGCTGTTTTAATCCTTGTTGCAGCAATTATGGTGATATTTAACAAACTTTCAGGTAAGAAAATCCGTAAAATTTCGCGTGAATATATCCAGAAAGAAGCAGAAACAAGTAAATATATTACAGATGTACTTCACGGAATGGATGCCATTAAGATTTATGCTATTGAAGACAGTATTTTCAAAACATTTAATGACTATGTAAGAACAATACGAAATGAAGGTATAAGACTTACGTACTCGCGATATGCCGAAAGCATCAAGCCTGAACTTACCAATTTTATCGGCACTGCCCTTATATATTTTGTGGGCGCTGTTTCCTGCATATACAGAGATGTCTCTGTAGGTACACTGTTTGCTTTTATTTCAAGTATGTCAATCATACTTACAACACTTACATCATGGCTCAATATTGGGCTCATTCGACAGAGTGCTGAATCAGGTCTTCAGAAGGTGATGGATATTTTAAATTCTGAGTCAACAACACCTGAGGTTGAAAGCACAAAGAGAAGAAACACTGTTATCGAAAAGGAATCAACTATAAGAGGAAACAAACCCTGTATCGAGTTTAAAGACGTTGAATTTGCATATGCAGACACTCCTGTTTATAAAGATTTAAGCTGTTCTATCGGATACAATGAAAGTATTGGTCTCGTAGGCTCATCAGGCAGCGGTAAAAGTACATTTACAAAACTTATCATGCGCCTTTATGATGTCCAGAAGGGCGAGGTTA
>SVJO01000018.1 GCA_015068935.1 Oscillospiraceae bacterium | reverse complement strand
ATAGATTTCGGCGTGCCGTTTACGATGGCTTTAACTTTTCTGATGTTTGGCTTCCATGCTTTGTTGCTTCTTCTGTGTGAATGGCTGACCTGGATACCAAAAGTAACACCCTTGCCGCAAATTTCACATTTTGCCATTTATAGCACCTCCATTTAAAAACGTTTAAAAATCACTTTATTGCAAGAAGTATAAAGCGATTGATGTGACTAAAAACAAAACAGCAATACCTGATGTCCATTTTTCTAAAATAGCATCTATTGTGCGGCCTTTGTTTTTACCAAAAAATGTTTCTGAACCACCGGCAATAGTCCCGGAAAGACCTGCTTTTTTGCCTGATTGGAACAAAATAACAACCACAAAAATTACAGCTATGATTATATGCAATATCTGTACTGCAAGTAACATAACCTACACCTCCAATAAACAACCGCGGTTTTAAGCTGCCCGAAAGCAGCTATATAAACCGTACTCTGCGTTTAAGTTATTCTTTGATACCAAATCTTTTTCTGAATTTTTCAACACGACCGCCCGTATCAACAAGTTTCTGCTTGCCTGTAAAGAACGGATGACATTTTGAACAGATTTCGACTGTAAGATTCTCTTTAGTAGAACCTACTGAAATAACCTCTCCGCATGCACATTTGATGGTTGTATCGTAATAATTAGGATGGATTCCTTCTTTCATTACTTTTCACCCTCTCTGATAATTTACTAAAATAATCCGTAGCAGAAGTATATTATAGCACAACTTTTTATGTTTTGCAACAGTTTTTTTTGAAAAAATAAAAAAACTTTTAAAAATTCAAATAAAAAAAGTTAAAAAGGGAAATATTTATACTTGACAAACAAATAAAAAAGTGATATAATTAACAATGCTTGCATAAGATGTAATAATTAAATATCGCGGAGTGGAGCAGCATGGTAGCTCGTCGGGCTCATAACCCGAAGGTCGTAGGTTCAAATCCTGCCTCCGCAACCAAATTTAAGCAATCACTAGTGTGGTTGCTTATTCTTTTATCGGGTTATGAGCCTGACGGGCGAATAATCGAAGGAACCGAGCAGCGATCGCGTCCTGCGGACAAAGAAGGGAGCGCGCAAGGGGTGTGCCGCGGTCGTCAGGAAACGAGGTGATTTATCACCGAAGAGGAATGACGGGCACCGCAAACGGACGTAGGTTCAAATCCTGCCTCCGCAAGCAGAAAAAACGACTTGCACTGGTAAGCCGTTTTTTCATCGATATAAATCTCTTGTGAGATTTTCGATATGTCTTGCAGACTCGATATGTGCTGACGCACTTGATATGTTGCCTTGCGGCAACGAGATTTATATCATATCGAGTTTTGAGCAGAGCGAAAAACATATCGATTTTGCGAAGCAAAAATATCGAGCAATCGAAGATTCTATATCGACTAAATATTTTGCTGTATTTATTATGAACGTGAAAACCAAAAAGAAACAGTCGCTCTTTGCGAAGGTTTTTATGAAAATTTTAATTGTACAGAGCCCTGCTTAAGAAAAATAAAAAAATCTTGCAAGTCTTTCTATTATATGATAAAATATTTAAGTATGTTATACTTAATGGGGTGGGAATCTTATGTCAAATGAAAAGAGAAGTAATTTCAGCGGGAAAATAGGTTTTGTTTTAGCTGCTGCAGGTTCTGCTGTGGGCTTGGGCAATATTTGGAGATTTCCATACCTTGCTGCAAAATACGGCGGAGGAATTTTTCTTCTTGTTTATATAGTTTTGGCAATTACATTTGGATTTGCGCTTATGGCGGCTGAAATAGCAATAGGAAGAAAAACCGGCCTTTCTGCAATAGGGGCTTTTAAAAAGCTCGACAAGAGATTTTCTTTTATAGGTTATTTATCGGCATTGGTTCCAATGATTATCCTGCCTTATTATTCAGTTATCGGCGGTTGGGTTACAAAATATATGATGATGTTTTTAAGCGGTAATATAAATAAGGCGGCAACTGATGGTTTTTTTGACGCGTTCATATCACAGCCCATAGAGCCTGTAATCTGGTTTTTGATTTATATAGGACTTACAGCGTTGGTTGTTGTTTTCGGTGTTGAGAAGGGCGTTGAAAAGGTAAGCAGAGTAATGATGCCTGTTCTTGTTGTATTGTCTGTTCTTATCGCAGTATATGGTCTTTTTATGCCAGGGGCAATAGACGGTGCAATGTATTATCTGATGCCGGACTTTACTAAGTTCTCTGTTAAAACGGTGCTTGCCGCTATGGGACAGCTCTTTTATTCAATGTCGCTTGCGATGGGCATTATGATAACTTATGGCTCATATATGAAAAAAGATGTAAAGCTTGAATCTTCTGTTAAGCAGATTGAGCTTTTTGACACGGGGATTGCATTTGTTGCAGGTCTTATGATTATTCCCGGAGTGTATGCTTTTTCAGGGGGAACTCCAGAGGCTCTTGGTAAAGGTCCAGGGCTTATGTTTGTAACACTTCCTAAGGTATTCAATGGTATGGTCTTCGGCAATTTTGTAGGCACAGCATTCTTCATCATGGTTTTGTTTGCGGCTCTTACTTCATCAATCTCGCTGATGGAAACTGTTGTTTCAATTGTGTGCGATAAACTTAAAATAGAAAGAAAGGTATCGTGCCTGATAGTTTTTTTAAGTGCTGTTATAATAGGACTTCCGTCATGTTTAGGTTATGGAATATGGCAAGATGTTAAAATTATCGGCATGCAGTTCCTTGACTTTTTTGATTTTATAAGCAACAGTGTTATGATGCCTGTTGTTGCACTTTTAATAAGTGTTTTTGTGGGCTATATTATTAAGCCAGACAATATTATTGATGAAGTTGAAACAGAGGGAGCAGTATTTAAGAAGAAAAAATTGTTTGTTATTGTCATTAAGTATATTGCACCGATTTGTATTATACTTATACTTATTTCTTCAATACTTGACGCATTTAATATTTTTACAATATAATAATATAAAACAAATAGGAGTTAGTATTATGAATAAATATAGAGAATTTGATAATTACTTAAAGGAATTTCCGACAGAGGACGGATATTTCGGAGAATACGGTGGTTCATATCAGTCAGAAGAACTTGTTGAAGCATTTAAGGAAGCTGATGATGCATACGAGGCTATTTGCCATTCAGCACAGTTTATAAATGAGCTCCGCAGGATACGCAAAGAGTTTCAGGGAAGACCAACCCCTGTGTATCATTGCGAAAGACTGTCTAAGATATTCGGGAACTGTCAGATATATGTTAAAAGAGAAGACTTAAACCATACTGGAGCACACAAGCTCAATCATTGTATGGGTGAAGGACTTCTTGCAAAGTATATGGGCAAAAAGAAAATTATAGCTGAAACAGGGGCAGGACAACATGGTGTTGCTATAGCAACTGCAGCAGCATATTTCGGTATGGAATGTGACGTGTATATGGGTGAAGTAGACATAGAGAAGCAACACCCTAATGTTATAAGAATGAAGATGCTTGGCGCAAATGTTATACCTGTAACGAAGGGGCTTAAGACTTTAAAAGAGGCGTGCGATGCTGCATTTGAAGCATATCTTAAAGAATACAAAGATGCTATTTATTGTATAGGTACAGCTGCAGGCCCGCATCCGTTTCCTAAAATGGTCAGAGATTTTCAGTCAGTTATCGGCATAGAGGCAAGAGAACAATTCCTTGAGATGACAGGTATTATGCCTGATGCTGTTTGCGCATGTGTTGGCGGCGGCTCCAATTCGCTCGGTATGTTTACACCGTTTTTAGCAGACCCTGTTGATATATATGGAATTGAGCCTCTTGGCAGGGGTAAAGAGGTCGGCGACCATGCGGCAACTATGGCCTATGGAACAAAGGGAATTATACATGGATACAAAAGCTATGTTCTTCAGGACGCGGCAGGAGAACCGCTCCCTGTTTATTCGATTGCAAGCGGACTTGATTATCCAGGTGTAGGCCCTGAACACGCATACTTAAAGGATTTAGGACGTATTAATTACGAAACTGTATCAGACGAAGAGGCTATGGAGGCTTTCTTCTTACTCTCAAGATATGAAGGAATTATTCCTGCAATTGAGAGTGCGCATGCTGTAGCATATGCAATAAGGTACGCAAAAGAGCATAAGTCAGGTTCAATTCTTGTCTGCCTCTCAGGAAGAGGAGATAAAGACGTTGACTATGTTTACAAAAAGTATGGATGCGGTGAGAAATTCAAGCTTGACTACGATTTGAAATAAAAAAGCATGAATAGTAAGTGCATTTTAGCAACAGGAGATGGTTGAATGGAAAAAATTGCGGCACTTAAGGAAGAAGCAAAAAAGATTTTTTTGCCTTTTTATATATACTGTCTTATAATTATAATGATTAATTATGCTGTTACGAGCTTGCAGCAAGGGCTTATTTCATACGGGATTGCTGCATTTAAGTTGCCGGGACAGTATATGATGTTACAGTTTGTTATAATAATCTCCTTTTTAATTGGATTTTTTATTGTTATTCCGATGGAGGTTGGTGTTAAAGGTTTCTTTTTAAATCTTACACGCGGAGAAGCTGAAATCAAAGATATAGTTTCTCCGTTTAAAAAAGCATATGACAGAGCTGTTATTATTCTTTTCCTTAGAAATATTAAAGTTATTCTCTGGTCGGTTCTTTTAATAGTACCCGGGATTTATAAGCTATATGAATATGCAATGCTTCCCTATATTATTGCAGATGAGCCAAACATTTCAAATAAAGAGGCATTTGCCCGCTCTAAAAAAATAATGACGGGAAACAGAATGAAGTTGTTTAAATTACAAATTTCATTTATAGGATGGTACATTTTATCAGCAATTACACTTTCTATTGGATTTGTGTTCCTCGCCCCTTATACGCATACAGCCGAGGCATTGTTTTATGAACAAATAAAAGACAAATAAATAAAATGGTGCAGTTTTATAAAAACTGCACCATTTTATTTATTCACCGATTTCAACTATATTAACCTTATCTGCGCCGTATCCTGTTACACTTGTTGCAATGTCTGAAATTACAGCGGCATCAACTTCATTGAGTCCTGCTGAAAACACTGCGATACTGATTAAATTTTCTCCCATAAATACTACCGCATCTTCATAGCCTTTTGCTTTTATCATATTTTCCATTGTAACTTCTTTTTCTGTGTATCCGGCAAGCTCACCAATCTGTTCCTGAGCAACTTCTTTTGCATGCTTATCTGCCCCGTCGGAGTTTATAAGCTCCAATAATGTATCAATGGTTTCTTCGCGTTTTGTTTCCCTTTGCATACGAGCTTCTGAAAAATATCCGTTTGCGCTCTCAGATTTTTGAGATGAGGAATCTTTTGCATTTACCATCTGAGCCTCACCGAGTTTTTTTGAAGCCTCGTTATAAACTGTTACAGCATCAGGATCTGCTATGTCATATTTGAGATTATAATTTAGGTACCCGGCTACTGCTACAAGCAAAATTAAAATAGCGGAAGCCAGTTGTTTCTTCTTAAGTACAATCATTTTCTTGCGAGGAAATTTTTTCTCTTTGGAGCTAGTGTTTTTTCTTAATTTGAGTGATTTGATTTTTTTGAGTACGTTCATTTTTGTCCTTGCCTTTCTTTTATAAATTATTTTGTATTAAAGTTTTTCATTTTCCTAAAACACTTATATTCTTTGTACTTACATTTAAAACAGCTTTTACTGCTTCCTTTATATTTTCTTTGACGACGGGATTTGCCGCTCCCTCTGCTGTTATTAAAACACCTGTAATTTTTGGAAGTTCTGCTTTTATCAATATCGGTTCTTCTCCGCCTGAGGCAGAATCCTTAAGAACAGGTTTTTGGTTTCCTTTTGTGGAGGTTTCGCTTTTCTCTTCCAGTTCTTCCTGTGAGTATGTATATTTTCCATAATCTGAAAAGGATATCATTGTGCTGACGTTACCTGCTCCTTCTATTGTAGAAAGCATTGCAGACAGTTTTTTTTCAAGGTTATTCCCATACTCAGTTATATCTGTGATAGAGACATTTGTGCATACATTTTCCTTTGATGCTGTGTCAGAAGAAAAATCAGGTAAAAAAAGCAAACCTATCCCTATAATTAATATGATGACAAGCCATTTTGTATTCATAATTTTTTCGTAATATTCTTTGATTTTAATCATCGTTATCTCCTTTGATTATACTAAAGTCGAGGCTGAATTCCTTTTCGATGAAATGTGCTGTTTCTTCATCATACGGGGAAATGAGAACACTTTCTATCTCTGTTATCTCGCCTTCTTCATTCCTTGAAGTTTTTACAGTGCATGAGATGTTTTTATTAAGGTTTTCAGCAGTTTTTTCACGTATTGAATTAGCAAGATTTTCTTCAAAAACGTCTGCGACAATATTTTTCTCATAAGACGGAAAACTTTCTTCTATGTCAAAAGAAGGAAAAGTGATGTCTTGTTTGAATTTGGTAATCTTTTCAATCGGGCTCATGACAGTCAGCATGACAACAAGACCGATAGCAAGCACTGTTATTTTTTTGTTTTTGCCTTCAGGAACAATAATTTCAAAAATTGTTGCTAAAACCGATATCACAACAATGTTGCGTGCATATTCTTTCAGAAAATTCATAGGTCACCTCATCATTTGTGCGAAATTCGTAAGTGAAATGAGCATTGCTATACTTATGATAAGCATTACACAAACTGCAAGAAGTATGGAAAAAATCAATGAAATGCTTGATGCAAATCCTGAGACAAGTTTTATAATACGTTTATCAGAAGCAGGTTCTGCTATACTTGCAACCAATCTGAAAATAACAGAGGTTGCAAGTAAGTTTAAAAGCGGTGTGACCGACAAAAAGAGCACGGCAATAATTCCGGTAATACCGACAGCGTTGCGTATCAGTGACATACTCAAGAGCACAGACTCGGCTGATTCAGCCAACACTCCGCCTACCATAGGAATAAAGCTTGCGATAGCATATTTTACTGTTTTTGAGATTGCTCCCGCCTGCGTAGCACCTGAGAAACCGCAAATACTTAAAAGAGCAACATAAACCGTCATCAAAAGCCCGAGTCCCCATTTAATGAAAAGATTACATGTCTCTAATAGTTTAGTTATATGAAAACGGGCGGTCATGCTATTTATGGCAGACAGTACCGACGTAAACAAAATCATAGGAAGAAACCATTCCTTGCTTACATAGACTATTGTCTGTATGCTTGCAAAAAGAGCAGGCTGGAAGCTGACAGTAAGTGCTGACATACCTTTTGATGCAAGCATTAAAACAGACGGAAGAAGTGACTGCATAAAAATTAAAAGGTTATCTATTGTTGTCTCAGCAAGAGTCAGCGAGTTTTTTAATATATCAAAAGCAATTGAAAAAACAAGTGCAAGCATTGCAATGCAGCTGACCTGACTGTTGTCTGTTTCAGACAAGGCGGAAACGATGCCTGAGAAAATACAAAGAATGGTAAGTTTTATTAAAAGTCCGAGATTCTCTTTGAAAAATCTGAAAAAAATGTCTGTTAAAAGGGGCAGGATGTTTTCAGGTTGAAACGGATTTTCACCATGGGCAACAGCCTCTGCTTTTTCATGAAAATCAAAATCGGTTCCTTTTATAATTATTTCATTTGTAGCATCAAAAAGCATTTTTTGTTCTACGCTGGTTTCTGCAAATACACTGCATGGAACAGACAATAAAACCAATATTACAGTTATAATAAAGGCGGGTTTTACCCGCAAAGCTATCATAGAACGCCCGTGATAAGATTAATCACAGAAATAAGCAAAGGAAGACTTAAAATAACTATGATAATCTTACCTGCAAGCTCTAGATTTGCGGCAATTGCATTTTGCCCTGCGTCGCGGCATATCTCAGTGCCAAATCGGGAGATGCATGAAACACCGATAATTTTTATTACGGCATCTATATATTCAATATTGACACGAAGCCCTGATGCAATAGACCTTACTGAAACAAAAATATAATTTATCTGCTGCAAAACCTCAAAAAAAAGTAAAAGAGCGCAGATTATTCCAAGACATATAGCTGCCCACGGCTTGTACTCTTTCAAAACTAGGGAAAGCACAGCACCGCATACAGCAAAGGCTGTAATCCTGAAAATATCCATATCTTATGTATCCTTTCGTGGTTTATCTAAAGGTTAAATATGCTTTTTATTGTGTCAAAAAGAAAGCTTATTTCTTTTACGATTATTAAAAGTACAACAATCAGTCCTGCAAGAGTTGTAAGCATTGCCTGTTCCTCTCTGCCTGCACGGACCAAGACCTGATTTAAAACACTGACAACTATGCCGATAGCAGCAATTTTAAAGATAAGCTCTACTCCCATTTTGTTCCTCCGTATCTGCCTGATTTGCTATATAAACAGAATCACTATAAGTATCCCCGAAAGGACTCCTAGACTTTTAAGCATTTTTGTATTTTTTTGTGCAGATGTATTTGTTTCTACTAATATGTTTTCTAGTTCGCTTATGCAGAAATGTATATTTTCCGTTTCCTGATTTGCATCATTATTTCCAATGTTTCTTCCCAGGGCATTTAATGCCTTCTTTGCATTTTCAGGCAACAAGTCATCTTGAATTAATGCGTTTTCCCAGGCCTTGGGAATTGTTTTTTCCGACTCTGAATGTAAAAAGACTTTCTTAAAGAAAATATCATCTTCACGGTCTTTTAGTGATGCGATAATTTCAGGAAGCGGCTTTTTATAAAACGAAATACTGTCGGCCATTTCCTTGAGCTCTCCTATAAGTAAGCGCAGAGATGCTAAAGAAGAAACTGCCGCTTTAATTTTTATCCGTGAAATAGCAACACATGAAAAGATTATGAATGTAATTCCCAAAAGTTTAATCATATGTAATATCCTCCGCTTGTAATACCCTTGAAATTTGAGGGATACCATTTTTTTTTGTAAGCTCTATTATTGTGTCAAATAGGGAAAGAAGCTGACTCTTTGATTTTTTTATTGATTCAGCACTATAGCCGTGTATGCTTGTAATTATTTTGCAGCCTGCACCGAGCAGTTGTTCCAGAGCAAATATGTCATCTTGCGAACCGACCTCGTCAGTTATAATAATATCAGGGGAAAGTGCACGCAGAGCCATAATTATGCCGTGGCTTTTGGGAACGCGGGATATAATATCGGTCTGAGGCCCTAAATCAAATTGTATATTTCCACAAAATGGTGCTGAGAGCTCAGAACGTTCATCTATTACTGTTACTTTGTTGCGGAAAGATAACATTCGCGCAATATCGCGAAGCATAGTTGTTTTGCCAGAGGCAGGCGGAGCAATTAAGATTGTGTTTTTTATCATGTCGCCTTTTTTTATGTGGTTTATAAGAGGCGCGGCGCAACCTTTAAATTCACGTGCCAGCCTGATGTTTATACTGCATATATTATGTATATTGCTGATTTTCCCGTTCTCCATTACACATTCTCCGCCAAAGCCTATACGATGGCCTCCTGAGATTGTAATAAATCCGTTTTTAATCTCGTCTAAGTAGGCATAAACAGAATTGCGGCAGATTGATGCAAAAATTTCCGAAATATCAGATGAGGAATATGCGCTGCCGACAGGCTCTGCTATTTTGCCGTAATATAAGACTGCCTTTCTTCCTGCACGAAGCCGTATTTCTCTTAAATCGGTAAAATTTATCTCTTTAAGGAAAGGTATCGCAGAAGCAGGAATACTTGCTAAAATATCATGTCTTATTTTATCACTTGTCATTTTCTCTGTTTTCTCCTGTGGTGTTATGTTTTGTATATAGTATTCTAAATGTTTGGTGTTTAGAACAAAAATATAAAAATTTTTATATTTTAAATTGTATTTATCAAAGGTTTATGATATACTGTATAATCAGGTAGGAATTTGTAGAAAAGAGGAAAAACGATGTATAATTTTGAAAATAAGAATTTTACAAATTGTTTTGGGAGCTATGTCTTTAACGATGTTGTAATGAAGAGAAGGCTTCCCAAAGAAATATATAGAGCTCTCAAGAGGACAATCAGCGAAGGAACACCTCTTGCCCCCAATGTAGCAGAAGTTGTGGCAACTGCTATGAAGGACTGGGCAATCGAAAATGGTGCCACTCACTATACACATTGGTTCCAGCCTTTAAATGGATTTACTGCCGAAAAGCATGATT
This sequence comes from Oscillospiraceae bacterium, assembly GCA_015068935.1. Taxonomy (GTDB): domain Bacteria; phylum Bacillota; class Clostridia; order UBA1381; family UBA9506; genus SIG437. Next base: position 15,577 of record SVJO01000018.1, on the reverse strand, counting down.
CATTTTTGACGATAGACAAATCAGGCGAGGTTGCTATTGCTGAATTTTCAGGAAAAGAACTTATAAAAGGCGAGCCTGATGCATCCAGTTTCCCGTCAGGCGGTCTTCGTGCGACTTTTGAAGCTAGGGGCTACACAGCATGGGATTGTACATCGCCTGCATTTTTAAAAGAGGATATGGGTGGGAAAACACTTTGCATTCCTACCGCGTTTTGTTCATATAACGGAGAGGCACTTGATAAAAAAACACCGCTTCTTCGTTCTGTTCAGGCAATTTCAAAGCAGGCGCTGAGAATTTTAAGACTATTTGGAGATAACGAGACAACAAGTGTTTCTGTTTCATGCGGAGCAGAACAGGAATACTTTCTTGTAGATAAGGAAATGTTTAAAAAGCGTGCCGATTTAGTTTTTACCGGAAGAACACTTATTGGTGCAAAACCGCCGAAAACTCAGGAGATGGACGACCATTATTTTGGTACACTCAAAGAGAAAGTTTCGTTGTTTATGAAAGAACTTGACTATGCTCTTTGGAAGGTGGGAGTCTCTGCAAAAACTGAGCACAATGAAGCGGCTCCTGCACAACATGAGCTTGCTCCTATGTATACAACAGTAAATATTGCGGCTGACCACAATCAGATAACAATGGAATTTATGAAAAAGATTGCTGACCGCCATGGGCTTTCATGTTTGCTTCATGAAAAACCTTTCAGCGGCATGAATGGTTCAGGTAAGCATAACAACTGGTCGCTTACAACATCAGGAGGGGTAAACCTTTTAAATCCGGGTAAAACTCCAAGCCAAAATGCGCAGTTTTTGGTGTTTTTATGTGCCGTCATAAAAGCTATTGACGAGAATGCAGAATTAATCAGGGCATCTGCAGCTAATGCAGGAAATGACCACAGACTCGGAGCGCTTGAGGCTCCGCCTGCAATTATTTCGATTTTTCTTGGCGACGAGCTTGCAAATATACTTGAAGAAATAGAAACGGGAAAGAAAACAGGTGAGACGGAAGGCGGAGTTTTAGATATCGGTGTTACAACACTTCCGCATTTTTCACTTGATACAACAGACAGAAACAGAACATCCCCGTTTGCTTTTACGGGCAATAAATTTGAGTTCAGAATGGTGCCGTCCTCTGCCTCTATCGCAGGACCGAATACTGTTTTAAATACTGTTGTGGCAGAAGCTCTTTGCGAAATGGCAGACAGGCTGGAAAGTGCTGACGACTTTAAAACTGAACTTAAAGAACTGTTGAAAGAGACTGTTAAAAAGCATAAGAGAATAATATTTAATGGTAACGGTTATAGCGACGAATGGGTTTTAGAGGCAGAAAGAAGAGGCCTTCCGAATATCAATAATTCAGTTGATTCGTACAGAGCCTTTATTTACGAAAAATCAATTAACCTTTTTGGAAAGCACCAGGTCTACACAAGAGCTGAGCTTAATTCCAGATATGAAATTAAGATGGAAAAATATATTAAGATTGTTTGTATTGAAGCGAGAACACTTATTGATATGTGCAACAGACAGATTATCCCTGCGTGCATAAAGTATTCAAATCTTCTGGCAACCTCTATTATTAATATAGAAAAAGCAGGCGCAGATGCATTTACCACTAAGGAACTTTTAAAAAAGGTTACACAAGATATTTCAATGCTTGTAGAGAATACAGAAAGACTCACAAAAGCTGTGTGTGAGTCGGAGAATATGAACGATGATTTTATTGCGCAGGCAGAGTTTGTGCGTGATAATGTAGCAAGGGCGATGCTTGACGTAAGAGAGTATGCAGACAGACTTGAATCAACTGTAGACAGTGAATTCTGGCCTGTTCCTACTTATAGTGATTTAATTTACAGTGTATAAAGGAGAAGTGTGATGATAATTGACTCTCACGTACATATTTTCCCTGATAAGATTGCAAAAAATGTTATAGAAACTCTCTCTGGACGTGCTAAAATTCCTGCATACACAGACGGAAGCTTAGATGACACAGTTTCAAAGATGGAGCAGGCGGGTGTAGATATTTTTGTCATGCAGAGCATAGCGACTAATATAAAGCAGACAGAAAACGTAAACAATTTTGCAATTGACATTAATAAAAATGATAAAATAATTGCGTTCGGAAGTATTCATCCTGATAGCCCTGATTATAAATCAGAGCTTGACCGTCTTAAAGACAGCGGAATAAAAGGGATTAAGCTGCACCCTGATTATCAGGATTTTTTCATTGATGAGAAAAGAATGATTCCCATATATGAATACATACTCAAAAAAGGTTTTATACTTTATTTTCACTCAGGATTTGATGCGGGACTTGGTGAGCCCGTTCACGCAACGCCTGAGGGGATTTTAAATGTGCTTAGTATGTTTAACGGCGAAAAGGTATGTCTTGCCCATATGGGAGGTTTCGGTATGCACGAAAGGCTTATGGAAATTCTTATGGGAAAGGATATATATATTGATACCTCATGCGTTGCCGAGTTTGTTTCAAATGAAATTTTTGAGGAACTTTTAAAAGCACATCGGCGCGACAGGGTTCTTTTTGCAACAGATTCGCCTTGGAATTCGATTTCTAAAGCTGTTAAAAATATAAAATCTCTTGATATAGACGACGAGTATAAGGAAATGATTTTTTCTCAAAACGCAAAGACGTTACTGGGTATATAAAAAACCGACCTTTAAAGGTCGGTTTTTATTATTATGCCCTTGAAGCTATAATCAAAAGTTTTCCCTTGTCAACTGAGATTACGGCTTTTTCGTCTTTAAACTCGTTGCTCACACCGAGAGGGAATGTGTTTTTAAGCTCTTTATCATAAAGTTCATATTTTGTGCCTTTTATAGATACACCTTTGCATGAGTCTGAGTATGCAAAAACTGAAATATAAAAGCCTTTCATTTTTGGGATTTCACAGCGCCCGCCGTCTGATATCATGGTGCATACAGCATCTTTTGAAAGAATAGTTGCTTTAATGCCGTTATCCTGGCAAAAGGCAAGAGTCTGCAGGTTTGCAACTGTATGGTCAAGCCTTCCGCCTATGCCGCCTATGATGAGAAAATCTTTAAATCCCTTTTCCATGCCATATTTTATGCACAGCAAAGTGTCTGTGTCATCTTTTTCCTTTGGATGTTTAATAAAGTTATATTTTTTATCAATTGTTTCAACAGAATCGAGGTCTCCCAGCACAACATCAGGAACAATTCCGCATTTTTCAGCTATTAAAACTCCGCCGTCTGCACATATGATATAATCGTTTTCACATCTTTGGTAAACATCAAAAAGTCTGCAGTCTAAAAGTGCAGTTATTATAATACATCTCTTCATCATAATTCCTTGAATGAGAAACAAAGAGCAGTCTTTATTTCACTGTATGGAGCGAGCTTTACAAATGCATCTTTTTCGTGAAGGTCGGCGCCGCCGAATCTGACATTCCTTGGCTCTAAGCCTACAACATAATCACTTGATGCAAACTTTTTCCAGAGAAGAAATTCAGGAAGAGTATCCCTTTTGTATGTAATATATGCACCTATTTGTCCGTTTTCAATTCCGACTGTCTTCATGTCACCTTCAAAATCTATATCATATACATTTTCGTCAGCAAATGGAGTAGGGGGCTCGATATTTTCATGCTCTTCGGGGAGCCCGATAATTTTTGAGTTTTCGCTTACGAGGGGGAAACCGAAATTGCAGTGATAAATCATAGCAATATTTTCTTCCCTTGCACCCTCATTTATTATTGTATCGGAAAGCATAAATTTATCATCAAAAAGTTTAGTTGTAATAGTTCTTCTCAAAACGATATTTTCTCCAAAAGCACATGACTGTCTTACTTCGCCACTTACCATCATGATATAGTCGTCGCCGTTGAAGAAAGCATCTGCGCTGACCTTTTGTGCAGGAAGGTTTGCAATTCTGCCATGAACGCCATATTCTTTGTATGCACCGCCTACATGACTGAGTCCGCAGGTTGTAACAAGACCGCCGGGCCAGTTTCTGAGCCAGCCTGCACCCTCGGGCTCGAAATAAGCCGGGGCACAGATTCCACATTTGGAAACCCATGCAACAGGTGTGCCGTATGCTTCGCAGTTTATGATGTCCATACATCTATCGGGAAGGACAGTAAAACGAATTACTCCTGTATTAATTTCTAATGCACGCATGCCGTTTGCTTTCCCGCCCATTAGTGTATATTCTCTTATGCCGCCCAGTTGCTCAACTGAACCTGCATATTCAAGTATTTCCTTCTTTGTCATTTTCTTAAGTTGTTCTTTTAACAAAATCAATCCTTCCCCTCATATAAATTTTTCTTTATTGTATCATAGTTTGTTACTGTATTCAATCCTTTTTAAAATTTTTCCTCAAAGCAAGTACAGAGAAGTAAAAGGCGCAAATTATGAAAATTGAGGTAATAGCGGCACCTAGGTTTCCCGTCTCAAAATTTATTGTGCTTTCAATACTAAATGTGCTTGCAACGAGCATTTTATTTAAAGCCGTCTTGCATAATACAAAGGAAATGGCACCTTGAAGCAGTTTTCCCTGTATATAGGGTTTCATGGAGAGGTTCTCTGTCTTAACAATTCCCATAACCTGAAGTGTAACACAGATACCACCGAAACCCAATAGAGCTGAAATTACAGGAAGAGCTGTGTTTATATCATAGTTTTGGGAAATTTTTAAAATGCCTCCTGTCACTTCTGTGATACCCATTAAGATATTACCTGTCATATTTTCACCTAAAAGCGCAATGAAAGGGGCTGTGGCAGATGAAAAAAAGACGATAAAACCGCATACTGAAAGTATAGAGGAAACAGAGTCTTTAATGCTGTATGAAAATGCTGCGCCATAGTTTTCGGGGAGGGATACTGTGTTATATAAAATGTTTTTCGTTTTTATTTTGCCCGCAGAAAAAAATCTCAGCGAAATTCCCGTTATGATTGCGGAAACAATATGAATTATATATAAAAAAATGCCTGCCTGCATATTTTTCAGCATGCCAAGACCGACAGCTCCTATGATAAAGAGAGGCCCTGAATTGTTGCAGTAAGGAAGGAGCCGCTCGGATTCTTCCTTTTGAAGGGCTCCGGACCTTAACAGGTCGCAAATAGCTTTGGCCCCTGAAGGATAACCGCTTATTATTCCGATAAAAAATGCAATTCCGCCTGCACCGCTTACCTTAAACAACGGACGCATGACTGGGGAAAGATATTTTCCCGCAGTACTTGCAAACCCTGTATTTATTAAAAACTGCGATAAAACGAAAAAAGGAAAAAGCGAAGGAATAATATTTTCTGCACATAATCTAAGCGCATCTTTTGCACACGAAACAGATGTCTTTGAAAAAGCAGTAACTGTCAGCATAAGAAAAACAGTCGATGCATATAAAATACTTTTTTTTAGAATTATGATACGGCTTTTTTTATTAATCATTAAACTCGCCTCCTTTTGTCATATTATGATTTTGAGAGCATAAAAATAACTTAGGTGATTGATAGTGAGAAGAAATAAAACAAGACACGGTATGAAACAGAAAATAGCAAGCTCGCTTGCTATTCCTGAGGATATTTTATGCGATGTGCCTCATTTTACATTAAATGATAACAGAGAGCTCCAGATAGAAAATTATAAAGGAATTCTTTCATATGATGAAAGTGAAGTTACACTCAAGGCCAAAGGCTATAAGATTGTAATAGCGGGAGAGAAATTAAAAATAACTGTTATTACAGACGAGTATATTGTAATAAACGGCACGATATCCGCCCTGAGCTTTGCATGAGGAGGAAGGAGCATGGTTTTTGAAAAGATATTACGTTTTTTAAGAGGTTATATGGTTATATCCGTCACAGGTAAATTTCCTGAACGGTTTTTAAATGTATGTGCAAATAAAGGGATTTTTTTGTCAAATGTAACATACCTCAGTGAAAACTCGGTGCGTCTCACAATAAGCACAAGGGCTTATTGCGAGGTAGAACAGATTTTGGAGAAAACGTCATGCAGGGCAAATGTGCTTTTTGAGGGTGGTCTTCCTGCTTTTGCAAGAAAATATAAAAAGCGAATATGGCTTTTTTTAGGTGCACTCATATTTTTTTCAGCTCTTATTATTATGAACTTATTTGTATGGGAAATAGAGATAGAGGGCTGTGAAAAGGTTTTGCCTAAAACAGTTGAGGAGAATCTTGCAAGTCTTGGTGTTAAGACAGGAGTTCTGCGTTTTACAATAGACCAACAGCATGTGAAAAATGAGATGCTGATAAAGATGCCTGAGCTTTCATGGATATGGGTTGACAATAAGGGCTCTAAAATTACGGTGAATGTGCGTGAAAGTGTTCCAAAACCTGAAATTTATGACTACGGGGACTATTGCAATATTGTTGCGGCAAAAGACGGAATAATAGACTCTGTCATAGTCAAAGGCGGAACTCTTATGTTTGATGTTGGCGATACGGTGCTTAAAAATGACATTTTGGTAAGCGGGCTTATGATAAGCGAGAGGGGAATAGAGCCGCGCTTTTTGCAGGCAGAGGCAGAGATTTACGCACGTGTGTGGTACGAACAAACAAAAAACTTTCCTCTTTTTGAGGAAAAAACAACTGATACAGGGAGAAAATCTAAAAAAAGGATAATAAAGATTTTTGGACTTGAATTTACACCGTTTTGGTATAAAAATCCTGAATTTAAAAATTACACTATAGAAAAAGATGTAAAAGAGTTAACAGTATTCGGAAGGTTTCTGGGGGTGAAAATCACGACAGAGAAATATATTGAATACGAAAAAGAGCAAATCCCCCTCAATGAAGAAAGTGTAGCAGAAGCTGGCGCCAAGGAGATTCTGACAGAAATGGAGAATGAAACTGCCATGGGAGCGACACTTGAAGATTACAGTTTTTCATATGTAAAAAACGACGATAACACAGTTTCTGTTACCGTCGTCTCTGAGTTCGTTGAAAATATTGCCCGAAAAGTGAGGATAGAGTAGATAGCTGCAGCTTATACTCTGTTCCTAGAGATAAAAGTCATGGTTTCCTATTGTTGTGTAAAACACACGGTTTTGCGGAATCCAGAAATTTGTTGCGCGGTCCGGATTTAAAAAATACATACTTTGAGCAACAACATTTTCACCTGAAAGGGCGCGCTTAGCTGCAATAATACTGTCGCCGAGCGGTGTTTGATAAATTGTACCATTCATTGTAGGCTGATATTGAACACCGTATTTCTTGTCAAATATAACACCATAAATTGTGTCTGGAAAATTGTCGCTATGGACTCTGTTTAAGACAGTATTTGCAACGGCAATTTTGCCTTTCATTGGTTCGCCGCCGCTTTCGGAATTAACAATTCTTGAAAGCCAGTAGATATCATCATCAGTATATGGCAGTGAGCCGATAAGATGGGAAGGAACGTCAGTTCCTTCTTTTGTTATATTTACAGTATAGGTGCTTTTATCCCAGTCTACAAAAGCGCCAAGTGTTTCTGCTACAAAACGGACAGGGACATAAGTCCGGCTGTTGACAAGCATTACACTTCCTGATGTTTTAACCTTTTTGCCGTTGACTAAAGCAGTATTTTTCCCGATTGTAAGCGAAAGTTCTGTATTGCTGTCATAAATTGAACATGTGCGTGTGTCTTCGTTCCATGTAACATTGTCTGCACCCAGCGCTTCGCTTGCAAAACGAACAGGAACGTATGTGAGGCCTTTGTACAGATATGGCTCGGAATCTGCTTTAATGTATTTGTCGTTGACTTTCATAGTTATAGGTGTATCGAAACTGACAGTTTCAGATAATGTTATGTCTGTATTTAAAAAGGTCATGAGAAAAGTCAGAATAATAAATATTTTTAATTTCATATGCTTCCTCCTTGTCTCACTCAACCGCTATTTGATTATAACAAGTTATGCAGGATGAGTCAATGTAAATTAGTGGCAAGTGAATTTAACATAAAAAGTAAATTATTAACATTTACACTATTTTGCATGGAAAACACAGGCGAAAAATTACAGATATGCAGAAAATATCAATTATAGAGCATTGTAAAATAATGAAAAAATGGAGAGAATTTCTGTATTTTTGTGTAATAATTTATGCTAAAATGCTTGACATAACATATACAATGTTATATAATAACACTTGAATGTGAAAAAATCACGTTTGTTATTGAAAGGAGATGACAAAATGCCGGAGACAAGACGTAACTTAATATATGATTTAATAGAGAAAAAAGGCGAGGTTACAATAGCTGAGCTCAGCAAAATGTTTCCCGATGTGTCATCAATGACGATAAGACGTGACTTAGATGTGCTTGAGAATGAAAACAAAATAGTTAAAATAAAAGGCGGGGCAAAGTCTATAAGCCATCTTTCAAGAAGTATGATAAAAAACAACAATGTGGAAGATGATTATGTCAGACGTGAAATGCTTAATCCTTCATTAAAAGACGAAATTGCAAGAAAGGCAGCTCCTCTTGCAGAAGAAGGCAGAAGCATCTTCATTGATGCGGGCTCTACAATGATGAGCTTAGCATCAAACCTTTTAGACGGAAGATATTATGTTATAACAAGCGGTGTTAATGTCGCTTTGGAAATGTCGCTGAATAAGCATGCTAAAGTGCATCTTCTAGGTGGTCAGCTCAACAGAAGTAATTTCTGTGTTTCAGGTGCGGGCGCGTTAGAGCAGATTAAAGAAATGAATATTGATATTGCATTTATGGGAGCAAGCGGATTCAGCGCGGAAGGCGGCTTTACAAACGGAGATTTTAACGAATGCGAGCTTAAAAAGGCGGTAATAAAGAAGGCTAAAAAAACAATAATTCTCATGGACTCAACAAAGCTCGGGAAAAATATGCCGTATACATTCTGTCAGCTTTCAGACATTGATGCATTAGTTATTGATAAGCCAAGCGAAAAGCTTTTAGGTCTGGTCAGGAAAACAGGCACAGAGTTGGTTTAAAGACCTGCAGGGCAGGTAGAAATATATAAATTTAAGTAAATAACACCTGCGCTATAGCGGGAGATTGGAGAGATTAAATGAAAACAAAGGCAGTAAGACTTTACGGAAAAAATGATTTAAGGTTAGAGGAGTTTGAACTTCCTGCAATTAAAGATGATGAAATTTTAGCACACATTATATCAGACAGTATCTGTATGTCATCTTATAAAGCAGCAATTCAGGGAAAAGACCATAAGCGTGTTCCTGATGATATTGATGTAAATCCTATTATTATAGGACATGAATTCTGCGGGGAAATTGTAGAAGTCGGTGCAAAATGGCAGGATAAATTTAAACCTGGTCAGAAGTTTGCTATTCAGCCGGCTATCAACTATAAAGGAAGCCTGGCTGCTCCGGGATATTCATATAAACACGTTGGCGGTTCAGCAACATATGTTATCATTCCTCACGAATTTATGGAAGAAGGATGTCTCCTTCCGTATGAAGGCGAAGCATTCTTTTATGGGTCACTTGCTGAGCCAATGAGCTGTATTGTTGGCGGATATCATGCAAGTTATCATACTCAGGCAGGTTCTTACGTTCACAGCATGGGTATAGTTGAAGGCGGAAATGCTGCTATATTAGCAGGTGTTGGTCCAATGGGACTTGGTGCTATTGACTATGCTATTCACTGCGACAGAAAACCAAAGAGACTTGTTGTAACAGATATAGATTCAGCTCGCTTAGAAAGAGCAGCATCAATTCTCACAGTTGAAGATGCTAAAGCTAACGGTGTTGAGCTTATTTATTTAAACACAGGTGAAATGGACGACCCTGTTAAATATATGCTTGACTTAACAGACGGCAAAGGATATGATGATGTATTCGTATTTGCTCCTGTTAAACCTGTAGTTGAAATGGGTGATAAGATACTCGGCAAAGACGGTTGCTTAAACTTCTTTGCAGGTCCAACAAATCCTGCTTTCTCTGCTGAGTTTAACTTCTACAATGTTCACTATGCGTCAACTCATATTGTAGGAACATCAGGCGGAAACACAGACGACATGATTGAATCAATCAAGATGATGGAAAAAGGTTTAATTGACCCATCTGCTATGGTAACACATATCGGCGGTATTGATGCAGTTGTTGATACAACATTAAACCTTCCTAAAATTCCTGGTGGTAAAAAACTTATCTATGTAAATATTGATATGCCTCTTACAGCTATTGCAGATTTCGACAAATCAGATGACCCGGTTATCAAAGAGCTTGCAAATATTGTAGCTAAGAATAACGGTCTTTGGTGTGCAGAAGCAGAAAAATATTTACTTGCAAACAAATAATTCTGGAGGAATAACCAATGAAAATATATGAAGCGGCACCTACCGTCAGAATGATGATTGGTGCTCCTGCAGTTAAGTTTTCTGAAGGCGAAACAGCAGAGCTTGTGATTGAAGCAAAATGCCCTGCATGCATAAGAGAAGCCTTAAAAGATAAAAAGGGCGCTAGGGCTGTCAGCATTAAGGGAATGGGAACATTTACGGCATATAATCCTTTCGCTTCAGGACGATTAAACGGAAAAATATCAATTGTAACAGGTTCAGCTCAGGGCTTTGGGCTTGGTATTGCTGAGGCTATGATAGATGAAGGCGCATGTGTAGTAATCGCTGACCTTAACTATGACCTTGCAAAATCTGTCGCTGATGGGATTTGTGCAAAAGCAGGCGCGGAGAGAGCATTTGCGGTTAAAGTCAATGTAGCCGAAGAAGAGTCCGTTGAAGAGATGATGGAAGAAACAGCAAAAGCATACGGCGGTCTTGATATCTTCGTTAACAACGCAGGTGTTGTAAGAGCCGGAAGCTTAGAGGAAATGGACGCTAAAACATTTGATTTTGTTACAAAAATCAACTATAATGCATACTTCATCTGCACAAAATTTGCGTCACGCATCATGAAGGCACAGTTTGAAGCAGACGGAGAAAAATTATATGATATTATTCAGATAAACTCAAAGTCAGGCCTCGAGGGTTCAAATAAGAACTTTGCTTACGCTGGCGGAAAATTTGGTGGCATTGGTCTTACTCAGAGCTTTGCTTTAGAGCTTATTCCTTATAATATCAAGGTTAACTCAATCTGTCCCGGTAACTTCCTGGGCGGACCGCTCTGGTCAGACCCTGAAAAAGGGCTCTTTGTCCAGTATTTAAAAGCGGGCAAGGTTCCGGGAGCAAAGACAGTTGATGATGTAAGAAAATTCTACGAGGCAAAAGTCCCAATGAACAGAGGCTGTGAGACAATAGACGTAGCACGCGCTCTATTTTATATCGTAGAGCAACAGTATGAAACAGGGCAGGCTGTTCCCGTAACAGGCGGTCAGGTTATGCTTAAATAGTTAACAATCAGATTTAAAATAAAAAAGGAGTGTATTAAATGGCAACACCGGTAATTATGCCAAGGCAGGGACAGTCGGTTGAAAGCTGTATCATTGCAAAATGGCATAAACAAAAAGGAGATAAAGTTGAAGTAGGTGATATGCTGTTCACATATGAAACAGATAAAGCTACATTCGACGAAGAAGCAAAAGTGGCAGGAACATTAATCGATGTATTCTATGAAGAAGGCGACGATGTAGAATGTTTATTAACCGTTTGCGTAATTGGTGAAGAGGGAGAGGATGCTTCACAGTTCAAATCTTCACCAGAAGCAGCAGCTCCCGTTGAGGAAAAGAAAGAAGTGGCAGCACCTGTTGAGGAAAAGAAAGTTGCAGTAAATCCACAAGCTAAGGCAACACCGGTAATCATGCCAAGACAGGGACAGTCAGTTGAGAGCTGTATCATTGCAAAATGGCATAAACAAAAAGGAGATAAAGTTGAAGTAGGTGATATGCTGTTCACTTATGAAACAGATAAAGCTACATTTGACGAAGAAGCAAAAGTGGCAGGAACATTAATCGACGTATTCTATGAAGAAGGCGACGATGTAGAATGTTTGTTAACCGTTTGCGTAATTGGTGACGAAGGAGCAGACACTTCACAGTTCAAAACTTCAGGAGACGAAGCAGCAGCTCCTGCTGAAGAAAAGAAAGAAGCAGCAGCTCCGGTAGTTCAGGTAGCTCAGGCAGTAGCAGCCCAGCCTAAAGACGGCGCTTTCATTTCACCAAGAGCTAAAAAACGCGCAGAAAAATTAGGCGTAGATTACAGATATGCTGAAGGCACAGGTCCTAACGGAAGAATCATCGAAAGAGACGTTGAAGCTTTAGCAGAGAGCGGTGTTATGTTCACAAAAGCTGCAGCTGATGGAGCTTTGGCAGCTGACGGTGCTATCGCAGGCACAGGTATCGGCGGCAGAGTTTCTGTTGCAGACTTAAATGCACCTGCAGTAGCAAAATCTGCAGCAGCACCTGCAGCAACACCTGCAGTTGTAGCAGCTTCTGATGAGGCGGAATTCGTTGATGTTCCAATGACAAACATCAGAAAAGTTATCTCTAGGTCAATGCATAACTCACTTTCAACAACAGCTCAGCTTACTCTTAACACAAGCTTTGATGCTACAGAGATTATGGCATACAGAAAGAAACTTAAGGCAAACAGTGAAAAACTTGGTCTTGGAAATATCACATTAAACGACATCGTATTATACGCTGTTTCAAGAACAATCTTAGAGCATAAGGACTTAAATGCAACACTTACAGATAATACAATGAGAATATTCAACCATTGCCATCTTGGTGTTGCTGTGGACACTCCAAGAGGTCTTATGGTTCCGACAATTTTTAGTTCTGACCTTAAATCACTCAGTCAGATCAGTGCAGAAACAAAAGAGCTTGCTAAAGCATGCCAGGGTGGAACAATCAGTCCTGATTTACTTACAGGCGGAACATTTACTGTTACAAACCTTGGTTCATTCGGCATAGAATCATTTACACCTGTTTTAAATGCTCCTCAGACAGGAATATTAGGTGTGGATACAATTGTTCAGCGAGCTAAAGAGGTTGACGGTGAAATTAAATTCTATCCTGCAATGGGACTTTCACTCACATTTGACCACAGAGCAGTTGACGGAGCTCCTGCAGCTAAGTTCTTACAGGATTTAAAAGCAAATCTTGAAAATTTCAGTGTATTACTTGCAAAATAATTTGAAGAAAGAAGGCAGACTTTAAATGAGTTATGATTTAATTGTTCTGGGCGGCGGCCCGGGCGGATATTTAGCAGCTGAGCGTGCTGGTCATGCAGGACTTAAAACTCTTTTGATTGAAAAGAGATTTTTAGGCGGTGTTTGCTTAAACGAGGGCTGTGTTCCGTCAAAAGCATTATTATATTCAGCAAAAATCTATGACTATGCACGTTTTTCAGACCACTATGGTATAACTTGCGGTGACGTTAAGTTTGACCATAAGGCTGTTATCGAGCGTAAGAAAAAGGTTGTAAACACTCTTGTTTCAGGCATCAAGGCGCAGATGAGAGCAAATAAGGTTACTGTTGTTGAAGGTGAGGGAACAATCTGCGGCAAGCAGGGTGATGATATAGCTGTTAAAGTGGGCGACGAAACATACACAGGAAAGAGACTTATCATTGCAACAGGTTCTATGCCTGTTATGCCTCCTATCCCTGGTGTTAAAGAATGTTTTGAAGCAGGTACAGTGCTGACAAACAGAGAAATCCTTGATTTAGAGGAAGTTCCCAGTGAGCTTGTTATTGTCGGCGGCGGTGTTATAGGCCTTGAAATGGCATCATACTTTAATTCAGCAGGTTCTAAAGTTACTGTTGTTGAAATGATGAATAAAATTGCAGGACCCACTGATGCTGAGATTTCTACAATTCTTATGAAGAACTATGAGAAAAAGGGCATCAACTTCAAACTTGGCGCTAAGGTTACTCAGGTTAAGCCTGATGGCGTTGTATATGAAAAAGACGGCAAGACAGAAGAGGTTAAAGCTGATAAGGTTCTCCTTTCAATCGGTAGAAGAGCATTTACTGAAGGTATCGGCCTTGAATCTATCGGAGTATTGACAGAAAGAGGCGCTATTGTAACAGACAGATTCTCAAAAACAAATATTCCTAATGTTTATGCAGTTGGTGATGTTAACGGTAAATCAATGCTTGCTCATACAGCATACAGAGAAGCAGAAGTTGCTGTAAATAACATCTTAGGTAAGAAAGATATTATGAGATACAATGCAATTCCTGCTATCATCTACACAAATCCTGAGGTTGGTTCTGTTGGCGAAACAGAAGAAACTGCTAAAGCTAAAGGAATTGACTACGAGGTTGCTAACCTTTCAATGATGTTCTCAGGCAGATATGTTGCAGAGAACGAAGGTGGAAACGGTATATGCAAAGTGTTGGTTGACAAAAAGACAAGAAGACTTATAGGTTGTCATATGATTGCAAACTATGCATCAGAAATCATTCTTTCAGCAGGAATTATGATTGAAACTGAAATGCGTATTGATGACATTAAGGAAATTGTATTCCCGCATCCGACAGTAGGCGAAGTTATCCGTGAGGGTATCTTTACACTGTAATAATTAAAATAATATAGACTTGCAGGGGGTTTCTGCTAAGTCATAAATAAGAAAAGAGGTTAAATTATGCCAAAGTCACAATTTATGGATCCTAATGAGCTGAGAAAGCCAGGATTCGTGGAATTTGAACCAATTCCTGTAAACCAGTATAACAAAACAATTAAAGAAGAAAAAGAAAACTATTCAAAAGATGATTTTCTCCGTATCTACAGAGATATGGCTATCATCAGAGAATTCGAGCAGATGCTTCTCGACATTAAAACAAAGAGTGAGTATCAGGGCATTGAATACAACAACCCAGGTCCTGCTCACCTTTCATTAGGTCAGGAGGCTTCAGCTGTAGGTCAGGCTTATATCTTAAATAAGAATGACTACATCTTCGGCTCACACAGAAGCCATGGCGAAATTCTTGCAAAAGGTCTTTCATGCATATATAAGCTTGATGAAAAAGAGCTTTTAAATGACATGGAAACATTCTTCGGCGGTCAGACATATAAGGTTGTTGAAGGCAAAGAAAAAGATAAAGGTAATGTTAAGGATTTAGCTATCGACTTCCTGCTCTATGGAGCACTCGCTGAAATCTTCGCAAGACAGACAGGCTTTAACAAAGGCTTGGGCGGTTCAATGCACGCATTCTTTACTCCATTTGGTATTTACCCCAACAATGCTATCGTTGGCGGAAGTGCTACAATTGCTATGGGTTCAGCGCTCTTTAAGAGAGTAAACGCAAAAGACGGTATCGTTATCTCTAACGTAGGTGACGCATCACTTGGTTGCGGACCTGTTTGGGAAGCGCTTAACATGGCATCTATGGACCAGATTACACAGCTCTGGGAAGAAGGCTACAACAAAGGTCTTCCGATTATCTTCAACTTCTTCAATAACTTCTATGGTATGGGCGGTCAGACTGTTGGTGAAACAATGGCTTATAATATTTTAGCTCGTTTCGGTGCAGGTGTAAGCCCGACACAGCTCCATGCTGAACGTGTTGATGGTTATAATCCGCTCGCTGTAATTGATGCTATGAAGAGAAAGAGAGCAATCATTGAAGAGGGCAGAGGTCCTGTACTCTTAGATACAATCACATACAGAATGACAGGTCACTCACCGTCTGATGCATCAACATACAGAACAA
>SVJO01000017.1 GCA_015068935.1 Oscillospiraceae bacterium | reverse complement strand
TTGGAGAGTTTGGCAGAAAAATAGTACACATCTATAGTGTATCTTTATAACATGACAGCTCTCCGATAGCACTCCTATCGACAGTTGTACGGTTATTTGCCGCACCCCCAGAAACACACCTTCGGGAAATGTGAATCTTCGGCATTTATTCCTTTTGCGGCAACGTCATAAAAATCCCGGTTTCTCTTTTGTCGCTACTCTTAATAAATGCGCCTCTATCTAAGATTATAAGGATATTTAATTACAATAACATAATATCATTTATTCAGCAATATGTCAATGTTTTTTATCAAAAATGTGAAAATTTGGCTTTTATCACAAAAAAATATGTTTTTTTTGGTAAAACAAAGACAGTTTTGATATATAGAAGAGTCAAAACTGTCTTTAGTTATTAAATAGTCACTTTAGTAATATTATCATATGACTTTTATTATTTCAGCAATTTTTGTAAAAAGCTTTGTATGCTTTATATGCTGAATAAATATCAGCCTTTGATGCAAGCTCAAAGGGAGCATGCATAGAAAGAAGTGCAACACCGCAGTCTAAGACTTCGACATCTAAATTTGCAACATACTGAGCTATTGTTCCTCCGCCTCCTGCATCAGTTTTGCCAAGTTCAGCCGACTGCCATATAATACCTTCCTTGTTAAAAATATTGCGGATTTTGAATACAAACTCTGCATTTGCATCAGATGTACCGCTTTTGCCGCGTGAACCCGTATATTTTGTTATAACAATGCCTCTTCCGCAAACTGCAGCATTTTGTTTTTCAAAGGGTTCCTGGTAGTATGGGTCCATAGCTCCGTTTACATCAGCGGAAAGACAGAAAGAGTTTCTCAGTGTTTCTTTTAGCATCAGCTCAGAGTAATTACCCTTTATTTTGTTTATAATTGTACCTATTGCATATTCAAAGGAGGCTGAGCGCATTCCTGTATTTCCCATGCTTCCGATTTCTTCTTTATCAACTAAAAGGCAAACAGATGTTTTTTTCGGCTCATTGATTTCAAGCAGAGCACGAAGTGATGTGTATGCACACACTCTGTCATCGTGAGCATATGACCCCAAAAGACTTCTGTCAAGCCCTACATCGGTTGCCTTTGTGGAAGGAACAGCCTCAAGCTCAGCACTGACAAAATCCTCCTCTGTCATAGAGTATTTTTCATTTAATATCTTAAGAATTGCCATCTTAAACTTATCTTTTTCGCTTGATTTATCAGGAGTGCTTCCTATGATGATATTTAAGGTTTCACCCTTAAATGCTTCAAACATCTTTTGCTGCATTTGTTTATCTGCAAGATGGATTAAAAGGTCAGAAATACAAAAGACGGGGTCATCTTCATTCTCACCGATTGAGATTTCAAGCTCAGTTCCATCAGATAAAAAGACTGTTCCTATTAAAGAGAGGGGAAGAGCAGTCCACTGATATTTTTTAATTCCGCCGTAATAGTGTGTTTTTAAAAGAGACAAATCACAATCCTCATAAAGCGGATTTTGTTTTATGTCAATACGTGGCGAATCAATATGTGAAATAATGAAATTTATACCATTTAATATATCTTCTTTTCCTATTGTAGCGAGTAAAATATTTTTATTTCTGTTTACAAAATATATTTTGTCGCCAGGTACTAATGTATCTTTTTCAGCTAAATCACAAAAACCGTTTTCTTTTGCAATTTTTACTGCTTCTTTTATTACTAAACGCTCAGTTTTTGCTGTGTTTAAAAAATTTCTGTAGTCTTCGCAGAAAGAAAAAACACATGCCTTTTCAGCTGAATCAAATGTTTCCCACGCATTTTTTGTGTTATATGTTAAATCCATTTTATCCTCCCTTTAAAATATTATATTCAAAAAATCGGTTTCTGTTATTCCTGAGATATAATCAGAAACACAAACTGTCTCTAATAGATTTCTAAGCTCACCATATTCATGCTTGTGACCGCAAATAATGTTTTCAAGGTCTTTGACATCGAGTTTAGAGAAAAAATCACCGAATATTTTTATATCTTCTATTATGCCGTTTGTCTTAACATCCATACAAACTTCAACGCATCCTGATTGAAATCGTTGTTTTTTTGAAAAGCTGTATTTAGGAGAATAACCAAAATTCCAGTCCCATGTTGCATATTTTTCATCGCATAGCTTTTGAATTTCTTTGTTGTCTCTTTCAAGGTCATATTCACCCTGGATATTTCCTTTTGAAAGCATAAACATTTTAAGTTCTTCAATAAACTCTTTTGCTGTTAAAGGAACTGTGATATGGTCATGTATGTTCGTCACACGGCTTCTGACTGACTTTATGCCCTTTGACTGAATCTTATCCTCTGAAACCCTTAATGAAGAGGCAAGTTTATTTTCCTCTGAATTATAAAGAAGAGTTCCGTGATGAAGAATTCTGTTTTTATACATATATTGTGCATTTCCTGAAATTTTTTTATCTCCGATTACCAGGTCATTTCTGCCAGATAGCGAGGCATCTGCCCCAAGAGTTTTTAAGAAATCAATGATAGGCTGAGTAAACTTTTTATAATTTGAGAAATCATTTCCGCTGTTTAAGATAAAGGTAAAGTTTATGTTGCCCATGTCATGAAAAACAGCACCGCCTCCGGACATTCGTCTTACAACATTAATATTGTTTTCCTTTACATAGTCATAGTTAATTTCAGACAGGGTATTTTGATTTCTTCCTATAACTATAGTGTTGTCATTTTGCCACAGCATAAAAATTTCATCCTGCGAATTTTTCACAAGGTATTCCTCTGCGGCCAGATTATAAAACGGATTAAGGCTTTTGTTGTATATAAAAATCAAGTTTATTCTCCATTCATTATTTTACGTACTTTTTCAAAAAAGCTTTTCTGTTTTGAGTGGTTTTTTCCGTCTTTGTCAAGTTCTCCGAATTCTTTTAACAGGCTCTTTTGTTTTGAAGAAAGGTGTTTTGGGACTTCTACATTGACCTTGACATACTGGTCGCCTCTGCCTGAGCGCTGAAGATACGGGATACCTTTTCCTTTTAATCTGAATACTGTTCCCGACTGTGTTCCTTCAGGAATTGTATATTTAACATTTCCGTCAAGAGTGGGAACCTCCATCTCTGCGCCAAGAGCTGCCTGAACGAAGGTAATCGGAACGTCACAAAGCACATCAAAGCCGCGTCGTGTAAATATTTCATGTGATTTAACACTAACTGTAACGTAAAGGTCACCGCTTGGTGCGCCCTTGTCTCCTACATCGCCCTGACCGCCAAGAGAGATGCTCTGACCGTCTGCAATACCTGCAGGAATATTAACTTTGATAGTCCTTGATTTTCGCACTTTCCCTTTGCCTGCGCATTTTGTACATGGGTCTTTGACTATTTTACCCTTTCCGCCACAAGCAGAACAGGGGCTTACAGATGACATATTTCCCAGTATTGTTCTCTGTGTTGTACGAACCTGACCTGTTCCGTTACAGGTAGGGCATGTGGTTACTTCGCTGCCTGCCTTAGCGCCAGAACCGTCACATTCGGGACAGAATTCTGTTCTGTAAAGGGAAATCTCCTTCTCACAGCCAAAAGCCGCTTCATTAAAGGTTACAGTTATTGAACTTTGAACATCTCTGCCGCGCTTGGGAGCATTTCGTCTTGCTCTGCCGCCAAATCCGCCGCCGAATCCACCAAATATATCTCCGAAAATATCGCCAAAATCAAAACCGTCAAATCCTGCGCCGCCTGCCCCGCCGAAGTTTGGGTCAACACCTGCGTGGCCAAACTGGTCATAACGGGCTCTCTTATCGCTGTCAGACAGCACTTCATATGCCTCATTAATTTCCTTGAATTTTGCCTCAGCCTCTTTGTTATCAGGATTTAAGTCAGGATGATATTTTTTTGCCTTGGCTCTAAATGCTTTTTTTAGTTCTGCTTCTGTTGCAGTTTTCTGGACACCAAGGACTTCATAATAGTCACGTTTATCTGCCATATTAATCACCTATTTTTAAATAACGTCTAAAACGAAGCTGAAATTTTCAGCTTCGTTTTAATTTAAAAGTTTTTATTCGTCTAATTAATCTACAACCTCGTAATCTGTATCAACTACATTGTCATCAGCATTGCCTGCATCAGCACCGGGGGTTGCACCCATGTTCGGGTCCTGAGCGCCCTGAGGATTTGCCTGCTGATATATTTTAGCACTTACTTCATAGAACTTTTTGGAGAGATCTTCAGTTGCTGTTTTGATAGCTTCTGAGTCAGTGCCTTTTAATGCCTCTTTAACTTTTTCAATTTCAGCCTCAATCTGAGCTTTATCAGCGGCATCAATCTTGTCGCCTAAATCTGTAAGTGATTTTTCGCTTTGGTAAACTAAGCTGTCAGCATTGTTTCTGATTTCAATTTCTTCTTTCTTTTTCTTATCCTCAGCAGCAAACTGTTCTGCTTCTTTAACTGCTTTATCAATTTCTTCATCTGAAAGATTTGTGTTTGCTGTAATTGTGATGTTCTGTTCGTTGCCCGTTCCCATGTCTTTTGCAGAAACATGAACGATGCCGTTTGCATCAATATCAAAGGTAACTTCAATTTGCGGAACACCTCTTGGAGCAGACGGGATTCCGTCTAAGTGGAATTTACCAAGAGTTTTGTTATATGCCGCCATTTCACGTTCGCCCTGCAGGACATGGATTTCAACGCTCGTCTGTCCGTCTGCAGCTGTTGAGAACACCTGAGATTTCTTAGCGGGAATAGTTGTATTTCTTTCAATTAATTTTGTGAATACACCACCTAATGTTTCAAGACCGAGTGAAAGGGGAGTAACATCTAAAAGTACAATGCCGCTTACATCGCCTGATAAAACACCGCCCTGAATAGCTGCACCCATAGCAACACATTCATCAGGGTTAATTCCTTTTGAGGGTTCTTTGCCTGTGATTTTCTTAACAGCTTCCTGAACGGCAGGGATTCTTGAAGAACCGCCGACTAAAAGGACTTTGTCGATATCGCTTGCAGAAAGTCCGGCATCGGCCATAGCTTTTCTTGTCGGTTCCATGGTAGCTTCAACGAGGTCATGTGTAAGCTCATCAAACTTAGCTCTTGTAAGTGTTATATCAAGATGCTTAGGACCTGTTGCATCAGCTGTGATAAACGGAAGATTTACATTAGCTGTTGTCATTCCTGAAAGCTCAATTTTCGCCTTTTCAGCAGCTTCCTTTAATCTCTGGAGAGCCATTTTGTCAGCTTTTAAATCTATACCTGACTCTTTTTTAAATTCGTCAGCAAGATAATTCATAACTCTTTCGTCGAAGTCATCACCGCCAAGACGGTTGTTACCGCTTGTTGCTAAAACTTCGAATATACCGTCGCCAAGTTCCAAGATAGATACGTCAAATGTTCCGCCGCCAAGGTCATAGACCATGATTTTCTGGTCGCCTTCTTTATCCATACCGTAAGCAAGTGCAGCAGCAGTAGGCTCATTTATGATACGCTGAACCTCAAGACCTGCAATTTTACCTGCGTCTTTTGTTGCCTGTCTCTGTGAGTCATTAAAGTATGCAGGAACAGTGATAACCGCATGAGTTACAGGTTCGCCGAGATAAGCCTCAGCATCAGATTTAAGCTTTTGAAGAATCATTGCAGAAATCTCCTGCGGTGAATACGATTTGTCATCAATTGAAACCTTATTATTTGTTCCCATTTCTCTCTTTATTGAGATAATAGTTTTGTCAGGATTTGTGATCGCCTGTCTCTTAGCAACCTGACCTACAAGTCTTTCGCCTTCTTTAGAAAATGCGACAACAGACGGTGTTGTTCTTGCACCTTCCGGGTTAGGAATAACGACGGATTCGTTTCCCTCCATAACTGCTACGCATGAATTTGTTGTACCTAAGTCAATACCTATAATTTTTGCCATGATATTTTCCTCCTGTATAAAAAGTGTAATTATTTTTTAGTTTGCAACTTTAACCATTGAATATCTTATAACCTTGTCGCCGAGACAGTACCCTTTTGCAAATTCCTCAACAATCTCAGCTTCGCCCTTTTCCTCATCGTCTGTATGCATCACAGCATTATGAACATTGGGGTCGAAGGTTTTTCCTACAGCTTCAATCTGAGAAACCCCTATTTTTTCAAGAATCTCAAAGAGCTGTTTTTCTACAAGACAAACGCCTTCGTAAAATGGTGTTTTTTCTGTTTGAGCATCTACAGCTCTTTCTAGATTATCCACAACGGGAAGTATTTTCTCAATTGTGTCACACACAGCCACTTTATAGAGCTCATCTTTTTCCTTCTGTGTGCGTTTTTTAAAGTTGTCATATTCAGCCAAAACTCTTAAGTGCTTATCGTAAAGCTCATCATATTTTATTTTTAACTCATTGAGCTCATTGTTTTCTTCTGTTTCTTCTTCAACCTGTGATGCTGACTCTGTTTCCTGAGAAATTTCATCTAAGGTTTCTTTATCTTTTATTTCTTCGCTCATTTATATCATCCTCCGTTGTCATCTGCATATAGCTCACAAAGCAGTTTGCTCAGCGCATCTGAAATCTGACCTACTTTTGCTATAGTTTTTTCATAATCCATTCTTGTAGGACCTATTATTCCGAGCTTACCCATGACTTTGTCGCCTACATAATAATTTGCAGTGATAACACTTGAACGCTGCATGATATCAAGCTCGTTTTCGCTTCCTATTCTTACTGTAATTTCATGTTTGCCGCCATTTGAATTTACTGAGAACTGCTCATTTTCTCCAGGCAGAAGAGCCTTGGCAAGAGATGGTTTGTCGTCTAAAAATTCAAGAAACTCGCGTGCGCGGTTTATGTCTGAATATTCAGGGAAATTAAATATGTTTGTTGTACCGCTAAGGTATACATTTGTTTCCCTTCGCACATCCTCAACAATTTCAGAAATGAAACCCAGTATCGGGAAAAGCATTTCATAATTTGACTGCATTGCCTCTTTGATTTCATTGATGCGGATCGCAGTAATTTCTTCTATTGTAAGCCCCGAAAGCTTTTCTTTTAAAATAGCGGAGAAGCTATGGATAAATTCTATTGTCGTTCCAGGCGGGATGCTTACACGTTTATTTCTCATAACTCCCTCGTGGGTAACCAGAATTATGAGAACAGAACCTGAATCTATCGGAACAAGCTCAATTGTTTTTATAGCTCCCTTTTTCATCTGCGGCGAAGTTAAAAATGCCGTATAGTTTGTCAGATGTGCAAGAATTGCCGAGGCATCGCTGATAATTTTGTCAATATGTCCAAGCTCAATCTCCATCTGCCTCTTTAAAGATGCAAGCTCTTTTAATGTCGGCTCATATTGAGTCATCAGTTCATTTACATAAAAACGGTAGCCTTTGTCAGATGGTATTCTTCCTGCCGATGTATGAGGCTGAACAAGATATCCCATCTCCTCTAAATCTGCCATTTCATTTCTTATAGTTGCGCTGGATAAACCAAGTCCGAGACTTTTTGCTATGTGCCTTGAGCCGATTGGTTCAGCCGTGGCAATATGCTCGTTGATTACGGAGTGAAGAATTCGCTTTTTTCTTTCATCTATACTCAAAGGACCACCTCCATTCTCAAACTGTTAGCACTCTATCCTCATGAGTGCTAATATAAAAATAACACTTTTATATGTAATTGTCAATAGCTATTTTATGAACTTTTTATTAATGTTGCGAAGCAGTCTCCATAATGAAAACCTCAAGTAAAACATTGTTATCCATGGAGTTTGTTTTAAGCTGCATATCTTTAGTAGCAGCTGCATGAATAAGTCTTTCCAGTTCATCTTTTTTAAACCTTGATGCTATATCAGAGAATTTATTGACCTGAAAAGGTGCAATTTTAAGAGCAGATGCAATTTCCTGCTTTGTCCTTTTTGAAGAAAGAAGGAGTTTGACGGATGCGATTTTTTCGACATTATATAGGATTGCTCCTAAAATCTGTGTTGGCTCAGTCTTCAGCGCAATTAAATTCTTTAGCAGAGTAAGAGACTTATCTATATCTTTTTCAAGTATTGCTGAAACCATGTCAAATACTTTGTCCTCAAGTTTTGGTACAACCAAAAGGTCAATATCTTCTCTTGTAACATTTTGTTTATCTTTTGCATATGAACATAATTTTTCTGCCTCAGTTTTTACAGACATCATGCCGTCAGGACATAAATTTATAAGATAGGTACAGTCATCGGGCGAAATGATTTTTCCAAGCCTTTTAAAAAGAGTCTGCGTCCACCTTACCATTTTGCCCTCATCAAGATAGGAAAATTCCGTACTTATGTAATTTTTAGAAATAAATTTAAATATACTGCTTCTTTTATCAATTTCCGTTTCATTAAAGATTATATAAACATATTCGGGAATATCTTTAAGACGTTTTTCCCAATATTCACGCACCTCGGCTTTAGCTCCTGTTCTTGCGTCGGGTTTGAAAAGCATTGAGTTATCAAATATCAGAAGTTTGCGGTCATCAAACACGGGGAGAGCCTCTATAGCTTCGTCAACTGCCGAAAGGGAATAATCCCTGCCGTCAAAGGAGTAGTAGTTTAAGTCAGGCATCGACTCGGGCATGAAAAGACCTTTCAGACTTTTTTTGTAATGGGCACGGAGAAATGCCTCTTCCCCGTAAAGCAGAAAAATATTGCTTGTCGGTTTGTTTGATTTAATTATTTCATCTAAAATTTCTTTGCTCATAGTGATTCCCCGTTTCAAAGGTTTTTGTATAAATGCTTCTAATTGTAAATTATATTACTTATTCCGTAACTTGTCAAAACAAATATTATATCTTTATTTAAGTCTGTTCTGAATACAGTAGCACCTGAACTTTTAAGCCTCTTTAAAACCTCGCTTGAGGGGCATCCATAGGAATTTTCACCTACAGAAACAACTGCAAACTCAGGGGCAACAGACCTAACAAATTCTTCAGTTGTAGACGTTTTAGAGCCGTGGTGGGCCACCTTTAGGACATCTGAATCAAGGCTATCTCCTGAAAGGAGCTTTATCATATATCGTTCTGTTTCTGCTTCTATATCGCCCGTAAAAAGAAATGATGTGTTAAAGAGGTTCAGTTTAAGCACTAAGGAAGAGTTATTCTGAGAAGTTTTCTCAGATGAGAGATGGCTGTCGGGAAGCAATGCAGTTAATGATATGTCGTGTGCAAACGATATGGAGTCTCCTGTAGCCAGAGTGCATATTTTAACGTTGTTCTCCTTTGCCTTTTTTATGAGCGCATCCGAAACAGTATTAAAAGAGAATGTCGGCGGGATAAAGAGTGTATCCACCCTGCACTCATTCATTACAGAAATAAGTCCTGCTGTATGGTCTGAATTGGCATGGGTAGCAACCATAAAATTTATGTGCCTTATGCCGTTTTGTACAAGGTATGCACTTGCAGCAGACGAATCGGAGTCGTTTTCATCTGTATAGGAAAGTCCACCGTCAATCAGAATTGTTATGTTTTCAGGAAGAGTAATTAACGCACAATCACCCTGACCAACATTTATAAATCGCACCTGCGCCATGCTCTGCGGATTGACGCATTGTACTGTTGCAAATATTACGGCAACAAAAAGAACTACACAAGGATAGATTGCATATCTCCGTTTTCTGAAAAGGAAAATGAGAATAAGCATAACTACCAGAATATAAATAAAAATAAAGAGCGGCTGTGCATTAGAAAAATGGATAATTCCAATCTCGAGATTTCCGAAAAAGGATATAATACATCTTGCTGCCGATATGAATACAGAAAGAACTTTTACGGCATATATACTCAGCGGAGAATATATAATGCTCGCCAGACAGAAGATAAAGCCTATTGCAAGTATAAAAGGGAGGAGCGGTGCTATCATAAGGTTTGCAGGAATCGCCCAGAGTGATATTTCTCCAAAAAATGAGGAGACAAGAGGGGTTGTAAATAACTGTGCAGATATACTCATACAAGCCAGAGAGATTACATATTTAATAATCTTTGAAATCCACTTATCTGATGACCTTGTAAACTCAGGGGTCAACATTTTCTGAAGTGGCGGGGAAATAATCAATATCCCTGCAGTTGCCCCAAAGGACAGAAGAAAACTTGAGTTAAATGCAACGTATGGATTGGGTATGACAATAATAAGGGCTGCTAAACCTAAAGATGTTAAAGAGTCAGACCTTCTTATGAGCAGATTTCCTGAGTATATACAAAAAATCATAATTGTTGCGCGGACAACAGACGGCGTCAGCCCTGTAAGCAACATAAAACAAAGGGAAAAAATAATAATAAAGAAGGAAAAAGTACGTTTCTTCATTCTTAATAGTTTGCAAAAAGCAGAAAGAAGCAATACAATATATGAAAGGTGCATGCCTGAAACAGCGGCAACATGAGAAAGCCCGCTCCTTTTAAGCTCGGAGTAAAAGGACACAGGCATATCAGTTTTTTCTCCTAAGAGAACAGCTTTTAAGAATACTTCGTCTTTTTCATCAAAGTATTTATCTATATTTTCGCATAGTTTGATGTTAAGAAGGGTAAAGCGGTCCTTTAAGGTAAAATTGTTCCCGGAAATTACGCGGGGAGTATCATTAATTGTTCCAGTCGTGAAAATGTTCTTTGTTTTAAGATAAAGCCCGTAATTAAAATCACCGCGATTGAGAGGTGAGGCAGGTTTTGTAATTTTGCACGGGGCAATAAAAATGTCGCCGAAAGAGAGTAAATTTTTATCGGTTGAATAAGAAAGTTTAATTTTGCCTTTTTCCTTATAAAAGGTTCCGTTTTCTTCCGCTTCGATAATATTGCATTCGTAAGTGCAGTAATCAGTATTGATTTGAGGAGGCATTACAACACGGAGTTTTAATGTATAAATTTCTCCTGTGTCAAACCCTTTATACTGAGAGTGTTCAGAAAGAGGAATCAGAAAAATACCAATAATTAAAGAGACGCAAAGAAAACACGCAGAGATTTTTAAATAAACACTCTGCGCCTTTATTGCTTTTATAACTCCTGATACTGCAGCGATAATTAAAATTACAGCCACAGCATCGCATGGGAGATAATATCCAATATATATGCCTGCTAAAAGCAGGAGAGAACATGAAAAAAGCAATCGTTTCAATCAACATCATCCCTTAGATTACGTTTTTGCATAAAGCAGACAACATGTAAGTCTGCTTTTTCTCCATTTCTTAGTTCTACCGCTCTATTAATCAAAAAGACTTATTTGATTTGTGTCAGAGAGTCCTTCTAAGACGTTGTATTCCCTGAGCTTTTCAATAATGGATTTTCCAATTTTCGTTCTGCGTGAAAAATCTTCTATTGAGAGGAACTCTCCTTCATCGCGTGCAGTTAAAATGTTTTGCGCCATAGTATCAGACAGCCCTGCTATTGCATTTAGAGGAGGACGTATTGCACCGTTTTCTTCTAAAAATTTGTTAGCGTGAGATTTGTACAGGTCTATTGGAAGGAAGTTAATCCCTCTTGCGTACATTTCATTACAAACCTCTAAAATTGTGTGCATATCTTTTTCCTTTTGCGTTGCAGCAGGATTTTTTTCTATCTCCTTCATTGCGGCAACAACATGGTCTTTTCCGTGAATCATAGTGTGTGCATCAAATGCATCTGCACGTACTGTGTAATAAGCAATATAAAAACTTATTGGGTAGTAGACCTTGCAGTATGCAATTCTGAAAGCCATTGTAACATAAGCCGCGGCATGAGCTTTAGGAAACATATATTTTATTTTTTTGCATGAGTCAATGTACCAGTCGGGAACATTATGCTCTCTCATAATTTCCTCGTGCTCGGGTGTTAATCCCTTTCCCTTCCTTACCTTTTCCATTATGGTAAACGAGGTCAGGTCGGGGACTCCGTGATGAATGAGATATATCATAATATCGTCACGCGTACAGATTACCTCAGAAAGTGTTGCGACACCGCTGCGTACAAGGTCCTGAGCGTTGTTGAGCCAAACATCAGTTCCGTGAGAGAGACCGCTGATTCGGACAAGCTCAGAAAAAGTGGTGGGTTTAGTGTCAACAAGCATCTGGCGGACAAATTTTGTTCCAAATTCAGGAACAGCAAATGTGCCTACTTCGCTGTTTATATCACTTGGTTTAACACCTAAAGCCTCGGTACTGTTAAATAAACTCATGGTTTTCTGGTCATCAAGCGGAATTTTTCTTGCATCAATTCCTATGAGGTCTTCAAGCATTCTGATAACAGTAGGGTCATCATGGCCTAAAATATCAAGTTTTAAAAGGTTCTGGTCAATGGAGTGATAGTCAAAATGTGTTGTAATTATATCGGTTTCTGTATCATCGGCAGGGTGCTGAACAGGGGTGAACTCATAAACCTCATTAGCTCTCGGGACAATTATAATACCGCCAGGATGCTGACCTGTTGTGCGCTTGATGCCTGTCAATCCTGAAACTAAACTGTCGGTCTGTGCTTTGGTGTATTGTCTGCCGATTTTTTCGCCATGTTTTTTTATGTAGCCTATAGCAGTGTTTTCTGCAACAGTACCTATTGTTCCTGCCCTGAACACATTTCCTTCTCCAAAAAGCACTTCTGTATATTTGTGTGCAATACCCTGATAGTCACCGGAAAAGTTTAAATCAATATCAGGAGCTTTGTCCCCGTCAAACCCAAGAAATGTTTCAAATGGTATGTCATAACCATCTTTTGCGTAGTTCTTTCCGCAAACGGGACATATTTTATCAGGCATATCTGCACCGCAGGCATATGTTCCGTCTGTAAAAAATTCGGTTGATTTACAATCGGGGCATCTGTAGTGAGGCGGAAGTGAGTTTATTTCCGTTATTCCTGAAAGAAATGCAACAAAAGATGAGCCGACAGAACCCCTTGAGCCTACAAGATAACCGTCAGAAAGAGATTTTGCAACGAGCTTTTGTGCTATCATATACATAACGGAGAAACCGTATTTGATAATGGGAACGAGCTCCTTTTCCATTCGGGAAGTAACAATTTCAGGCGGATTTTCGCCATATAGCTCTAATACCTTATTTTTGCAAAGCTCACGAAGTTCCTCTGTTGCGCCTGGCATTTCAGGAGGATAAGCCTCTTTTGGAACAGGACGGATTACTTCAACCATATCTGCAATTTTATTCGTATTAGTGACAACAACATCAAAAGCAGTGTCTGCACCGAGATAGCTGAATTCTTCTAGCATTTCATCGGTTGTGCGAAGGTAAAGAGGCGGCTGAAACTCTGCATCCTGATAGTCTTGTGCACTCATTAAAATCTCACGGTATTTTTTATCATCAGCATCTAAGAAATGAACATCGCAGGTTGCAACTACCGGTTTGTTATTTTCTTTTCCGAGATTAACAATCTTTTTGTTTATTTCCTTCAGTTGCTCTTCGCCCTTAACGGAGTTATTTCTTATCATAAACTCATTGTTCCCTATAGGCTGAATTTCAAGATAATCATAAAAGTTTACTATGTCAGAAATCTCATGTTTTAAGGCACCAGAAAAGATTTTTGAATATAACTCACCTGCTTCACAAGCACTTCCGACAATCAACCCCTCGCGATGCTCTGAAAGCATCTGCCTGGAAATTAAAGGCTTTTTATAGAAATTATTAAGGTGCGAAAGCGAAACAAGTTTATAAAGATTTTTAAGACCGACCTGATTTTTCGCAAGGAGTATAATATGGTAAGTATCTACAAACCTTTTGTTTTTATTTTCAGGTAGTTTTTCGTTTATCTCATTTACTGTTTTTATTCCCATCTGTTTCAATGAATCAAGGAAATAAAGAAAAATTCTTGCAGTAACTTCCGCATCATTTACTGCTCTGTGGTGTCCTTCAAATGCAAAACCTAAATGCTTGGCGATAACATCAAGTTTATGTTTTTTAAGTTTAGTTAAAATTGCACGCGACAAAAAGAGCGTGTCAATATAACAGAAATCAGTTCTAAGACCAAGAGTTTCTGCCTTCTTTTTAATAAATCCCATGTCAAATTTAGCATTATGGGCAACGAGCGGAACACCTTCTGCAAATTCTAAAAATCTTGGGAGTATAGTTTCTATGCCTTGTGCATTGTCAACCATATTCTGAGTAATAGATGTAAGCTCAGTAATATGATAGGGAATTGGGCACACCGGCTTTACAAATTCTGAAAATCTGTCAATGATTTTACCGTCTTTGATTTTTACTGCACCTATTTCAATTATTTCGTTAAATTCTGCAGAAAAGCCTGTTGTTTCTATGTCAAAGATAACAAATGTTCCTGCGAGAGTTTCTTGACTTTCTCCGTATACAGCTGTGGGGTTTTCACCTTCTAAATATCCTTCAACACCATATATAATTTTAAGTTCCGATTTCTGAGCTGCGTGAAAAACTTCAGGAAATGCCTGAACAACACCATGGTCAGTCACGGCAAGCGCTTTATGCCCCCAATAGATTGCCCGTTTTACGAGCTCATTCGGCTTTACAATACCATCCATTGCAGAAAGCGATGTATGAGCATGAAGCTCTACACGTTTTTGCTCGGCATTGTCTTTTCTGACTTTAATATCTGAAAGCATAATATTTTTAGAATCTATTGTAAGTTCCTTTTCATATGTGTCATACTGAGCTTTTCCCTGAACAGTTACAGCTTTTATTTCATCAAGTCTCGGCGCTATTTTCTCAAAGATGTGCGCATTCATGAAGGCTTTGCAAATAATAGCGCTTTTGCCATCTGCAACGCAGAATTTTAAGAGTGTTTTACCCGTTGAAAACTCGCGAGTATCATAATTAATGACTTTGCCTGAAACAATAACAATACCACTGTATTCATTTATTTCTTCAATCGGTGTAATATCACCTGTGAATGCTTTTCCGAAGAGAACATCAGGATTTCCTTCCTCATCCTTCTTGGCGGAGGCTTTATCCTTTTTAGGAGGCGGTACTGTAATTTTTATTTCGCTGGAAAAAGCCTTTTCTTCTTTGGTGATATCCTTTAAAACATTTGATGAATCAATTGTATCATTTGCAAAGCAAACATTATGCGATGAGCTAAACTTCCTTTTAAGAAGTTCAGCAAAAAGAGCATCAGCTTTATTTGAAAAAAGAGCCGATTCTCCTCCGAATTTAATATGTATTATAAAATCTTCATCATTTAAAGTCGCATAGCTTTTTAAAAGAAGTGCCTTAAAAGAAGGTGTCTTTTGTAAAACATCGTGTTTTAGAATGTCATACACCATGTTTACATTTTCATTTGTAATTTTAAAATTTTTATATGTAATATCAATATCTACAATATTTACTCCGTAGAGCTTTTTAATTTGCTGTTCAAAATCAAAAACAGCGGTTTTGTCGGCAATAGCAGTACTTTCAAACTTTATTTCTATCCTGTTTTGTTTTCTGAAAACTTTAAAAGAGCTAAGTTCAAAACCAATAAGTCTGTCTGCAATTTCACTTCCTGCCAGCTCAGATATCAATGTTGACATTCCTACAACTCCTCAATTTCTTTAAATAAGGCATTAACTATTTCATTTTCAGGGACCCTTGCTATGACTTTTTCACCTTTGAAAATCACGCCTTCGCCTCCTGCACCTGTAATGCCGATGTCGGCATCTTTTGCTTCTCCCGGACCATTTACAACACAACCCATTACAGCGACCTTTATGTCTTTTTTTACATTTTTCAGCCGCTCTGACACCTCATTTGCAATTTTTATAAGGTCAATCGAGCATCTTGCACAGGTAGGGCATGAAACGAGCTTAGCACTGCCTTTTTTTAGATTAAGTGCAGATAAAATTGATTTTGCTGCGTGGATTTCTTCAACGGGGTCTGCAGTAAGGGATACTCTGATTGTATCTCCTATGCCGTCTGACAGAAGTGCACCTATGCCTACTGACGATTTAACAAGCCCGTCATAGCTCGTACCTGCTTCGGTCACACCAAGGTGAAGAGGATAATTACAGATTGCAGCAATTTTCCTGTAGCTTTCAATCATAAGGGGCACATCAGATGCTTTGAGTGAAATAATTATATCATCAAAATTATTATCTTCCAATATTTTGACATGGCGCATTGCCTCGCTCACCAAGGCTTCGGCACAGACACCATTATATTTTTCGCGTATCTGGGGAAGAATGGAGCCGGTATTGACACCTATTCTTATCGGCACATGAGCGGATTTTGCTGCGTCTACGACGCTGCGAACGTTTTTGTCATCGCCAATATTTCCAGGATTTATACGGACTTTATCTACTCCTGCTTCAATTGATTTTAATGCATGGATATGGTTAAACTGAATGTCAGCAACAATCGGAACAGAGAAATTTTTCTTCAGCTCCTTAATGCACTCAATACTTTTATCATTTATAACCGCCAGCCTGACAATTTCACAACCTGCATCAACTAGCTTCTGCGTCTGGCAGAGAACTGCGCCGATGTCAGAATTGTCGCTGTTAAGCATTGATTGAATTGAGACAGGATGTTCTGAGCCGATGTATATATTACCTACTTTTACGGTTTTGGTTTTTCTTCTTTGCATAATCATTCCCCTGAAATTTTATTCTTATATAAATAGTATAGCACAAACAAAATTCTTTTGCAATGTGATATTTTTTTCAGCAATATAGGATTTTAGTGACATTATATATAATTTTTTTAATTGCGGAAAAACAAAAAAGCACATTGCTTTGCCACAGTCTTATCTGGTTGTGGCATTAATCAACCTGCTTTTTAAAAAGATTCAGTTTTTCTGACCTTGACATTTTTTTGATTTCCCATTCTCTTCTCATTGCTTCTGATTTGCTATCAAATTCCTCGCTGTACACTAAAGTAACGGGAAGACGCGCTTTTGTATATTTGGCACCTTTACCGCTGTTGTGCACTTTAAGCCTTTTTTGAAGCTCTGGAGAGTATCCGCAGTAAAGTGTGCCGTCACTGCATTCTAAAAGATATGTATAATATTTTTTTAAAGAATTAGTCATAATAAAAATCCTAAATAATGACCGCCGATTTTCGGCGGTCATTATTATTTATTAAGTTTCATTAGCCTAAAAGTTTCTGTGTGTCAAGGGCGATTGTAAGCTCTTCGTTTGTTGGGATAACAAAGCTCCTTACGCGTGAGCCTGCTCCTGTAATTTCTGCTTCTTTGCCCTGTACATTGTTCTTTTCGCTATCGACTGTAATTCCCATGAATTCCATATCAGTTAAAAGATTTTCGCGCAATGATATGTTATTTTCACCGATACCTGCTGTAAACACGATTGCGTCTAAACCACCCATAACTGTTGCATATAATCCAATATAGCGTTTAACACTGTATTCAAACATATCAAGTGCAAGCTGAGCACGTTTGTTGCCGCCTTTTGCAGCTTCTTCAATATCGCGGAAATCACTTGAAACACCTGAAATACCCAAAGCACCTGATTTTTTGTTAAGAATATCATTAACTTCGTCTACTGTCATGTTTTCTTTTTCAGCAATATAAGGAATAATAGCAGGGTCTATAAGACCTGAACGTGTTCCCATCATAACACCTGCAAGCGGAGTAAATCCCATTGAAGTATCAATAGATTTACCATTTTTGATAGCTGTGATAGATGAGCCGTTACCTAAATGAAGAGTAATCATTTTGATTTCTTCTAAAGGTTTGCCGATGATTTCAGCAGCCCTCTTTGAAACAAAGTAGTGAGATGTTCCGTGGAAACCATATTTTCTGATTTTGTAGTTTTCGTAATATTCATAGGGAATAGGGTAGAGGAAA
The DNA here is from genome assembly GCA_015068935.1 of Oscillospiraceae bacterium. Taxonomy (GTDB): domain Bacteria; phylum Bacillota; class Clostridia; order UBA1381; family UBA9506; genus SIG437. The sequence continues at coordinate 8,053 of SVJO01000017.1, read as the reverse complement.
GCCTCGCTTGGCATTGTCTGATGGAAAGCCGTATCAAACACCGCAACCATAGGAACGCCGGGCATAGCTTTTTCGCAAGCCATAATACCTGTTAAGTTGGCAGGATTATGAAGAGGCGCTAAAGCACTGCACTCCTCGATTTTTTTCTTAACATCTTCATTAATTATAACTGAAGAGTTGAAATATTCGCCGCCATGAACAACTCTGTGACCTACAGCGCCGATTTCTCCCATTGAAGAAATTACACCATGCTCCTTTGATAAGAGAGCATCTGTTACAGCTTTAATCGCAACAGCATGGTCAGGCATATCAATTTCAAACTTGAGTTTGCCGCATGCTTCGGTAGAATGATTGAGTATTCCGTCAATGCCTATTCTTTCGCATAAACCTTTAGCTAAAACAGCCTGAGTATCCATATCAATAAGTTGATATTTAAGAGAGGAACTTCCTGCATTTAAAACTAATATTTTCATTTATATCCTCATTTCTTTATGATATTTTATAATTTAATGTTATTTGTTTGACTGAGCCTGAGCCTGAACACAAGTGATGGCACAAACACCGACAATGTCTTCTGCACAGCAGCCGCGTGACAAGTCATTAACAGGTTTTGCAATACCCTGTGTTATAGGACCGTAAGCCTCAGCTTTAGCGAGTCTTTCAGTAAGTTTATATGCAATATTACCGCAGTTTAAATCAGGGAATACAAGCACGTTTGCCTGACCTGCAATTTCAGAACCCGGTGCCTTTGATGCGCCGATTGCAGGAATGATGGCTGCGTCTGCCTGAAGCTCACCGTCTAACGCTAAGTCAGGGCGTTTTTCTTTAGCGAGTTTAGTAGCAAGCTGCATTTTATCAACAAGCTCACTTTTAGCTGAACCATAGCTTGAGTATGAGAGCATAGCGATTTTAGGTTCTGCTTCTATTAAAGTCTTAAAGCTCTCTGCTGAAGAAATAGCAATTTCAGAAACAGCATCAGCATCAGGATTTTCATTAAGTCCGCTGTCTGCATAAATAAATGTTCCGTTGTGACCGTATTCGCAGTTGGGAACAACCATAACAAAAAATGCTGAAACAAGTTTAGTGCCTGGAGCAGTCTTTAATATCTGGAGACAGGGACGAAGCACGTTTCCTGTTGAGTTAACAGCACCTGCAACCATACCATCAGCCAAACCGAGTTTAACCATCATAACACCATAATAGAGAACGTTTTGAACTGTTTCTAAAGCCTTTTCGGGAGTCATTCCCTTAGCTTTTCTCATTTCATAAAAGCTATCAGCAAACTCCTGAAGATTAGCAGCTTTAGTCGGGTCAATGATTTTAGCTGCGCTGATGTCGAGACCGACAGCTAAAGATTTGATTTTTTCTTCGTTTCCTAATAAAATGAGGTCAGCTATGCCTTCTTTTAAAATAATGTCAGCGGCTTTGACTGTTCTGATTTCCTCGCCTTCAGCTAAGACAATTGTTTTCTTGTCTTGTTTAGCTCTTTCTTTGATTCTGTCTAAAAATGTACTCAATTAAGATTCCTCCTATTGTAAATATGAAATTTATTATTTTTATACACTGGTATAATATTTGTTATAGCAAAAATCACAAAAAACAATTCCAGCGATTTTAAGCTAAACTCTATTATAACTCAAAGTCATAATTGGTGCAACAAATAAAGAGGAATAATTTAACGTTTTATGTTAATTATCCCTCTGTCTATTAAATTTGCGCGTCATTTAAGCAAAATACGATAAAATCAATATATTCTAAATACACCAGAAACTTTACCGATAATTTTTAAATCCTTCACAATGATAGGTTCCATTGTGTCATTTTCAGGCTGTAGTCTTATATAGCCATTTTCCTTGTAAAATGTTTTTACAGTTGCCGAGTCGCCTAACAGAGCAACAACTATATCTCCGTTGAGTGCTGTTTCCTGCTGAGTCACAACAACATAATCACCATCTAAAATTCCTGCATTAATCATGCTCTCACCGCGCACGCGGAGCATGAAAACATTTTTGTTTTTTGCAAAAATCATGGGAAGAGGATATGTATCAATAATATTTTCTTCAGCAAGAATAGGAGAACCTGCCGCAACCTGACCAATAACAGGAACAGATAGATATTCAGCTATAGGCTCGCACATTTGCTCTGTTTGAGTTTCCACAAGTCTTAAGGCTCTAGTTTTTGATTCACCTTTTATTAAAAGGCCTTTTTCTTCAAGCCGCTTTAGGTAATCATGCACAGAAGACGGAGAACTAAGCCCTACACCTGCACATATTTCCCTTACAGACGGAGGATATCCGTTTGAAATTGAATATTCATTTATAAAATCAAGAATTTGTTGTTCTCGGTTTTGTTTTTTAGACATAAAAAACTCCTATCTTTTCCTATATGTATAAGGAAATAAAATTCAGGACTGAAACCTTTTATATAGCTATTGTAACACAAAGAGAACAAAAAAGCAAACATTTGTTTGATTTTTTTGAAAAAAGTATTGACAACGAACATTTGTTCTGGTATAATCAAGGCACAAACAGAACAAATGTTCGAAAAAAGGAGTTGTTTATAATGAAAAGAAAAATAAATTATTCTGAAAAAGCAAAAAGACAGAGAAGGAATCTTATGATGTTTCTTGTTGTGGGAGCAATGATTACAATGTGGTTTACAATGGGAGCTACGGCTGAAATGGAAGATGAAGGGGTTTTGGTAACAGTACAGCCTGGAGATACGATGTGGGAAATCTGCAAAGAAACTCTTCCTGAAAATACAGATATAAGGGATTATATTTATAAAGTTAAATATGTAAACAAATTAAAGACGATGGAGCTTGAGGTCGGTCAGGAAATTTTTCTTCCGTATGCATAAGATTAGTTAGACTTAGTATAAACTGCACCACGCTGTACTGAACGTACAATACGGTGCAGTTTTTTGTTATATGGGCCATTTAAATTATTTTAAAATTTTTTCTTTTAAAATCTCCAGAGCTTTTGCCCTGTGGCTGATTTTATTTTTTTCATCGGGAGAAAGCTCTGCCATTGTTTTGCCATATTCGGGAATTAGCATAACAGGGTCATAACCAAACCCATTTTCACCTCTGGGTTTTCTTGTAATTAACCCGAGGCATTCTCCATAAGCATGAAAAACGGAGCCGTCTTCGTCAATAAAGCATATATCGCAAACAAATTTTGCGGTTCTTTTCTCATGCGGGACATCTTTCATTTCACAGAGAAGCTTTTGTGTGTTTTCACTATCATTTCCGTGTTCACCCGCAAAACGTGCTGAATATACCCCCGGAGCACCGCTAAGTGCATCAACACACAGACCTGAATCATCTGCAATAACGCGGCAGGAGGTGAGCTTATACAGCGCCTGAGCTTTTTTATAAGAGTTTTGAGCAAAGGTCTCTCCGTCTTCTTCTACATCAAAATCAAAGCCTAAATCCTTAATTGCAAGCACGTCAAAGTCAGGCAGGATTGCTTTGATTTCTTTTAGTTTTCCCTCGTTGTTTGTTGCAACATAAATTTTATCCGTCATAATTTTCACCTGTCCATCTGATTTAATTACATTTTCCTTAATCCTGATTATACAGCATTACTTGTAAGTATTCAATAATTTTTACAATTAATTTGATAATATTTTGGTTGTGTTGACAAAATCTTTTTTTGTGATAAAATTAATTTATTAATGTTAAGGAGTAAAGCGATGAAGTTGAATGAACGAAAAGCAGGTGTAATACTATCATATATGCAAATAGTGGTAGGTATTGTATCTATGCTTTTTTATACACCTGCCATGCTTAGACTTATGGGTCAAAGTGAGTATGGCATCTATAATCTGGCGGCATCTGCAATAAGCAATTTAAACCTTTTTAAGGCTGGATTCTCAAGTGCTTATATGCGGTATTATTTAAAATATAAAAATGCAAATGATGAAGATAGTGTAAAGCGCATAAACGGTGCTTTTTTATTAATCTTTCTGGTGATGATGACAATTACATTTGTTGTAGGAGGCTTTATAGTTATAAAAGCACACTTGTTTTTTGACCAGAAACTCACGCCTCAAGAGTTATATAAAACAAAGGTCGTTATGGGAATAATGACTTTTAATATGGGAATAATTTTCCCTACAAATATTTTTTCTGCATATATTCGGGCAAATGAGAGATATGTTTTTCAGCGCGGACTGCAGCTTTTGAAAACTATTTTAAACCCATTTATTATGCTTCCTGTATTGCTTATGGGCGGAAAATCTATCGGGATGGCGATTGTGACTGCATCCATATCGATTATACTGGAATATTCATTTGTTGTATACTCATTATTTAAGCTCAAGATGAGTTTTTCTTTTAAAGGAATAAACTTTGGTGAATTCAAGGATATAGGGAAATTTTCGTTCTTTGTATTTTTAAATACACTTGTAAATCAGCTTAACTCTAACGTTGATAATATTCTTCTCGGCATATACCATGGCACAAAGGCTGTTGCAATATATGGTGTTGCAACTCATTTGCGCATGTATTTTAATACATTTTCTTCCGCGATCTATACTGTTTTTGTGCCGCAGATTCATAAGTTGGTAAATATGGGGAACAGAAACAGAGAGCTTTCTGCAATGTTTGCAAAAGTTGGAAGAATTCAGTTTTTTATTCTTGCTATGATTGAAGTTGGTTTTGTATTTTTCGGAAAGCAATTTATGGTGATATGGGGCGGAAAAGCATACGAGGAGGCATACCTGATAACTTTAATTTTACTTTCTATTGCCATAGTGCCGATGATTCAGGATATGGGAGAAGAAATACAGAGAGCAATGAATCTTCACCACTACCGCTCGGTAGTATATGGTTCAGTGGTTGTGTTAAATGTTTTAATAAGCATACCGCTATGCAAACAATATGGAATCTTAGGATGTACAGTCGGTACGGCTATAGCAGAATGGGGCGGAAAAGTAATAGCCATGAACATTATTTATCATAATAAATTAAATGTTGATATGATTTATTTCTGGAAGGAAATAGCTAAGGGTCTTCGGGGTATGATAATTCCAGCTATATCGGGATTTATGATAATGATTTTAGCTCCGCTTGATAATATGGCAGTATTTTTTGCGTGCGGATTTTTGTTTGTTATTATTTACTGTGTATCAATATGGAAATTTTCTCTTAACGAATATGAAAAGTCTCTGGCAAATGGAATTATTAAAAAGCTGTTGAGGAGATAAGCAAAACGGAACGAGTTGACTCGTTCCGTTTTTTTACTAAAATTGTTTTTTTCTCAAAATACGGATTGCGTTTAAAATAGCAATAACCGATACCCCTACATCTGCAAATACTGCAGCCCACATAGACGCAAGGGATAATGAACTCAGTAAAAGAATTAAACCTTTTACAAACAGAGAAAAAATAATATTTTCTTTTACAATTTTTAATGTATATTTAGAAAGTCTGATTGCCTCAGGAACTTTAGAAGGCTCGTCTGTCATGATTACAATGTCGGCAGCGTCTATTGCGGCATCCTGACCAAGTGCGCCCATCGCAATTCCTATATCGGCACGGGACAAAACAGGAGTATCATTAATACCGTCACCAATAAAAACAAGTTTTTCGTTCTTTTTACATTGGGATAGAAGCTGTTCTGTTATTTTAAGTTTATCTAAAGGAAGAAGTCGGGAATAGACCTCATCAATAGAGAGCTTAAGCGCAATATCATGTGCAGTTTCTGATATGTCGCCTGTAAGCATGACTGTTTTGGTAATTCCTAACTGCTTTAGCTGGCAAATGGCAGATTTGCTGTCTTCCTTTATTTCGTCAGATATAGTTATATAACCCAAATATTCCTTTTCACTGCAAATGTGGACCGTGCATGCGCCCGCACTTGTATCCTTTATATCAAAGCCTGCCATTTTCATAAGTTTTATATTTCCTGCATAGAAAAGCTTGTTACATAATTCTACACGGACACCATATCCCGGAATTTCCTCAAAAGAACTGATTAGCTCTGCGTTTAAGTCTTTTTTACAGGCTTTTTTAATTGATTTTGCGATTGGGTGCTCCGAATAATACTCGCAAAATGCTGCAATTTCCAAGAGAGATTCTCTAGTAACAGAAACGGGGGAAATATTTTGAACACTGAACACGCCCTTAGTCAGTGTCCCGGTTTTATCAAATGCAACAACCTTTGTGCGGGATAAGCTCTCAAGGCAGTTGCTTCCTTTTACCAATATTCCGCGTCTGGCTGCAGATCCTATTCCTGCAAAAAAAGAGAGAGGAACAGAAATAACAAGAGCGCAGGGACAAGAAGCAACTAAAAAGGAAAGCGCAATATAAATCTGTTTTGAAAACGTAAAAGAGTCAGAAAACAGCGGCGGAACGAGAGCGATAATTAAAGCCAGTAATACTACTAATGGAGTATAGAAACGTGAAAACTTTGTTATAAAGTTTTCAGATCTGGATTTTTTCATAGAAGCATTTTCTATAAGTTCCAGTATTTTTGATGCTGTGGATTCACCAAACTCTTTTGTAACCTGTGCAAAAATAACTCGGCTTTCGTTTATAAAGCCGCTTAAAATATTATCCCCGCATGAAACAAGTCGGGGAATGGCTTCTCCCGTTATGGCAGACGTGTCAACAGTTGTTTCGCCGTTTATAATTATACAGTCTAAGGGGACGCGCTCGCCTGGTTTTATGAGGATTGTTTCTCCAATATTGATTTGCTCGCAGTCAACAATCTGGTATTGGTCATTTCGTAAAACAGTTGCATGGTCGGGACAAATATCCATCAGTGACGAAATAGATTTTCGTGATTTGTTTACAGCATGTTTTTGAAAAAGTTCGCCAATCCTGAAAAAAAGCATAACAGCCACGCCTTCAAAAGGATTTCCTATAATAAATGCACCGACAGATGAAATAGTCATAAGAAAATTTTCATCGAAGATGTTTCCACGAAAGATATTTCGTAATGATTTTATCACTGTACCATATCCTGCAACAATATAGGATATAATTAATACAAAAAGCTGGACCGGTTTTGCATTTTTCAGAAAAACAATAGATAAAACAGTTAACGAAAAAGAAAGTGCTATAGCAAAAATATTTTTTTTCATAAATATCCTCCGATTTTTAAATCATCTTAACATCAGGCTCAATTCTTTTAATAATTTTCTTTGTTTCTTCTATAATATATGGAAGAGAATCTTCGTTTGCCTCGATAGAAAGTTTTGTTGTCATAAAACTCAAAGAGACATTTTCAATACCGCTGAGTCTGGAAATTGCATGCTCAATTCTGGCAGCACAGTTTGGGCAACAAAGCCCTTCCAATTTAAATATTTTTTTCACTGCAGAAAACCTCCTTTTTAAATATCATTCTCTTATATGGTCAAGTCCCATTTCGACTATTTGTTTTACGTGGTCATCAGAAAGTGAATAAATAATAGACTTTCCCTCACGTCGGGACTTAACTAAATCACATTGTTTCAGAGATTTTAGCTGATGCGATATAGCAGACTTGGTCATATTCAGAAGGTTTGCTAAATCGCATACACACATTTCTCCTCTGTCCAAAGCACACATAATTTTAATTCTTGTGCTGTCTCCAAACATTTTAAAAAAATCTGAAAGGTCATATATTTCATTTTCATCGGGCATTTCTTTAAGTGCGTGCTCAAGTACTTCTGTATGAATAATTTCGCAGTTACATACAAATTCATTGTGTTCCATAATCATTACCTCCAATTTAAATATAGTTGAACGATTGCTCAACTGTTTAACCATATTATATAATTAAAAATAATAAATGTCAATAAAAAAACGAAAAAAAGTAAAAAAAGGTATTGACAAAGGGGAGAGGATGTGGTAATATAAACAGGCTGTCGCTTTTGAGGGCGTCAAGGAAAAAAGTCAGAAAAAAAGGAAAAAAAGCCTTGACAAGGGAATGTTAGTGTGATATAATAAAATTCCGCTCGAAAGAGAGAGCGAAACTTGGAACTTGAAAATTGAACAGTGCAGGCTCTTATGAATAAAGAATTCACAGAGTAATTTTGGAAAACAAGACAAAGCGTCAAGTGG
>SVJO01000047.1 GCA_015068935.1 Oscillospiraceae bacterium | reverse complement strand
TCAACATATTCGTCTAAGTGGAACATCTCAACCTTGCTCCAGTCAACATCTGTTTCAGTTAAAGCTGTGATTGTATCAAACTGTGACGCACCTGTTGAAAGAATAATTCTTGCACTGCCTTTTTCTTCTATTGCCTTGTTTAAGAGAGTAGCTGTATATTCTGCAGCACTCTTACCTAAAGCAACCTTGTCTTTACATACTCTGATCTCCACGATATTATATATCCTCCTTTATTTATAATCTTTAATAATTTCTGCAAGGTTTACAATTTTACCTGTTTTAATTGATTCGTTTGCACAAGCACCGATTAACAGAGATTCAGCTCCGTCAATGCTTGAAGCCACACGGCCCAATGTGTCAGGAACATCTCCCTTAAACAGCATTCTTCTCATGAGCTTGTCGCTTCCACCATGATCGCCTTCGAGCTTTTTGATATGATGCTCTGTAATATCTCCATTTGGTGCAAAAACTTTTATGTGAGTATAGTTATCAGGGTCATATCTCCATGCTTTATATTTAGCCTCTAAGCGTCCTTCACTTCCTGTTACAACTAAATCCCAGCCTTCATAGGGGCTGTATGCAATAAGAGAATAAGACATAGCAACACCTGAATCATATTTAACATTTACTGCCATGTTGTCATAAATATTGATGTCTTTATCAAATACGCATCTGTCACGGAAATATCCGTCTTCTGATTCTGCGTCAAAATAAAGTCCTCTCATATGGGGGTCTCCCGTGTAGTCTCTGAAGAGAGCACATTCATCTTTGCCTGGGCAAGTAGAACATCTTTCTCCTTTTCTGTCTCCGTTTGCGCCGTAGAATTTAAGAGAGCCAAATGCCGAAACCTCTACAGGAGACTGACCGATAAGCCAGTTAATAGCATCAAAATGGTGAGTTGCTTTATGTACTAAAAGGCCGCCTGAATTTTCAATGTAGCGGTGCCATCTTCTGAAATAGTCAGCTCCGTGTAAACGGTCAAGCATCCAGCGGAAGTCAACATGGAGAATGTCGCCGACTACTTTTTTATCTAAAAGCTCCTTGATAGAAGCAAAGATTGGTTGAAAACGCATATTGAATGTAACAGTAACTTTTTTGCCTGTTCTTCTTTCTGCTTCTAAAATAGCAAGACATTTTTCTTTATCTGTTGTCATAGGCTTTTCGAGCATAACATCATAGCCCTTTTCCATAGCACGAACAGCGTACTCATGATGGTTGCAGTCCATTGTACAGATAAAAACGATGTCCGGTTTAACTTCATCAAGGCATGTATCAAAATCGTCATAGACTTTTTTAAATCCACACTCTTTACAAACGTATTGTGCGCGCAGAGGGTTTTTGTCGTATACGCCTTCAAGTGAAACATCATCTGGGAGTTCCACTTTTAAAGAAGCAACGTGGGAGTATCCTCTCGCTCCTGTGCCAATTAGTACCAATTTTTTCATGTTCAACACCTCAACTATAAATTTATAATTTTGTATAAAACAATTGTATCACAAAAAACTAAAATTGCAATAATAATTTGCGAAAATATTGCAGAATTGGAAAGTATTATTTATAATCCTTAATAATTTCTGCAAGGTTAACTATTTTGCCTGTTTTAATTGATTCATTTGCACATGCACCTATTAACAGAGATTCTGCTCCGTCGATGCTTGAAGCTAAGCGACCCATTGTGTCAGGCATATCTCCCTTAAACAACATTCTTCTCATGATTTTGTCGCTGCCGCCGTGGTCACCCGTGAGTTTTTTAACGTTATGCTCTATGATATCTCCGTTAGGTGCATAAATTTTAATATGTTCAAACGGGTCGGATTCAGGTGATGGAGACTTAGCCTCTAAGCGTCCCTCTGTTCCTGTTATTACTAAATCCAAACCTTCGTACGGACTGTATGCAACAAGCGAATATGATAAAGCAGCGCCAGAATCATATTTAACATTTACTGCCATGTTGTCATATATGTTGATGTCTCTATCAAAGATACACCTGTCACGAATGTATCCATCCTCTTGTTCTGCATCTAAATAAAGACCTTTTAATGTTGGAACTACAGATATGTCAGTGTGGTATTTGCACTCATCTTTGCCGGGGCATGTCAGACATCTTTCACCCTTTTTATCACCGTTTGCACCGTAGAATTTAAGTGAGCCAAAAGCTGAAACTTCTACGGGAGACTGACCGATGAGCCAGTTAACAATATCAAAATGGTGAGTTGACTTATGTACTAAAAGTCCGCCTGAGTTTTCAATGTAGCGATGCCATCTTCTGAAATAAGCAGCACCATGTGAACGGTCAAGCATCCAGCGAAGGTCAACGTGGAGAATATCACCAACTACCTTCTTATTTAAAAGTTCTTTGATAGCAGAGAAGAAAGGCATAAATCTGCAGTTGAAAGTAACAGTAACTTTTTTGCCTGTTCTTTTTTCTGCCTCTAAAATAGCAAGACATTTTTCTTTATCTATTGTCATGGGTTTTTCAAGCATAACATCGTAGCCCTTTTCCATGGCACGAACAGCATACTCATGATGGTTGCAGTCCATTGTACAGATAAAAACGATATCAGGCTTAACTTCATCAAGACATGTATCAAAATCGTCATAGACTTTTTTAAATCCACACTCTTTGCAAACATATTGTGCGCGCAGAGAGTTTTTGTCATATACACCTTCAAGTGAAACATCGTTTGGGAGCTCAACTTTTAAAGAGGAAACATGAGCAAATCCCCTTGTACCTGAACCAATTAACACCAGCTTTTTCATTGTCAACACCTCAACTAAAAATTAAAAAATTAAATAACTTCATTATCAAAAGCTTTATAGAACAATTATACCACAAAAAATTCAAAATAACACTAACAATATTGTTCTTATTTTTGTATTTTTATAACAATATTGGCAAAATCATAAATTTGATTAAAAAAATGCATATATAAAAGCACGAAAATTAATTATAAAAATGGGATAATTTAATTGTAAACAAATTATGAACAGGCTTGAAATGAAAAAAATTAGGTAGTATAATATATAATAGCGAAGAATTTTTGGTTTATATTATGGAATATTTTATAAAATAAGTAAATAATTTCTTATTTTATGCAAAATAACCTTAAATTCGTCTCAAATTTTAGCTGCCGAGAGCAGATTTATAAAAACGCTTGCGGAAGGGAGAGAAAAGGGTGGAAAATTCAAGTACTTTTGTTGTAGTATTAGGTTTGGCTACAACATTCATAGGCTTAATCTGTATTATTTTCCTTACTAAAATCATGAGCATTTTATGCAGATTTACGGGGAAAAAAGAAATGACAAAAGATGAGCCTAAAGCTGGTAATGTATCAGTGCCTTCAGTAAGGACTGAACAAATACCAAACAGAGGAGAGTTTGTTGCCGCAATTTCTGCTGCTATTGCAGAGGATATGGGTAAAGATGTTTCCTCAATCAGAATTCTTTCAATTAAGAAGATATGATGAAGATTTGTGTATCTTTTCAAACACATGAGAAATGATACGTCTTGCATGCCCGTAGTAAG
>SVJO01000016.1 GCA_015068935.1 Oscillospiraceae bacterium | reverse complement strand
TTTCCCATTATGCTTGCACCTCCAGTTCTTTTATGCGGGCATCAATTTCAGCGATTGCCTGATTGTACTGCTCTTCGTTTGGAGCGCTGCCGTGCCATGATGCCTGATTTTCCATGAATGAAACGCCTTTACCCTTAACACTCTTTAAGATGATAACTGTAGGCTTTCCTTTAACGCTTTGAGCCTCTTTAATTGCATCGTATAGTGCAATATGGTCGTGTGCATCACAAATAATTACATTCCAGCCAAAAGCTGCAAATTTTTCATCTATCGGAAGAGGAGACATAACCTTTGAAATGTCACCGTCAATCTGAAGACCGTTGAAATCAACAAATGCTGTTACGTTGTCAAGCTTATAGTGAGCGGCAAACATAGCAGCCTCCCAAACCTGACCTTCTTCAATTTCACCGTCACCTAAAACAGTGTAAACTCTGTAATCTTTATTATCAATCTTAGCAGCAAGAGCCATGCCGTTAGCTGCGCAGATTCCCTGACCGAGTGAGCCTGTTGACATATCAACGCCCGGAACACCTTTCATGTCAGGATGTCCCTGAAGATAGCTGTCTGCTTTTCTAAATGTAGCAACATCTTCTGTCGGGAAGAATCCTCTTTCTGCAAGCACGCCATAGAGAGCGGGACTGCAGTGCCCTTTTGACAAGACAAATCTGTCTCTGTCCTCCATTTTAGGATTTTTGGGATCAACGTTCATGACCTCAAAGTAAAGTACGGATAAAAGATCCGCAATAGATAAAGAACCGCCCGGATGACCTGAAGCAGCATTATATACAGCGGTGAGAATATTCTTTCTGATTCTTTCAGAAATCAAAGAGAGTTCTCTTGCTCTGTTTTTATCCATGATTTTCGCCCCTTTCAAAAATTTTAATTTATAGGATATATTTTAAAACCTTCACCTGACACCTCTCGTGCTCCTATGAAGATAATAAACGCATTTTTGTCAGCTTCTGATACGATGTGCCTTAGTCTTGGAAGCTCATGCTTTTTTAAAACGCACATAAGCATTATTCTGGTCGTGTTTTTATACATTCCTCGCACATTGATGCCGCTTAGTCCTCTGTTTAAGTCATTCATAATAGCACAGGCAATTTTTTCATGCTTGTCCGATATGATGTACGCTATCTTGGCAGAGTTAGCGCCTGAAATAAATGTGTCTATAAGGTATGACGCAATTAAAAGAGATATTATACCATAAAGACTTAAATTTACATCGGAAAAAATCAGCGCACCAAAAAATATTATAATAAAATCTATAATAAACAGACATTTCCCTACATCTATAGACGGAAACACCTTGTTTAATATTTTTGCTAAAACATCAACACCGCCTGTTGTTGCACCTATTAAAAAAATCAATCCCATTCCGGCACCGACAAGCGCACCTCCAAAAACTGAGGCAAGCAATCTGTCTGAGGTTACGGGCGGAAACGATGAACATATATCCGTGAAAACGGAGAGCATAACAGTTCCGTAGGCGGTTTTTGCCAAAAAACCTCTGCCGACAAATTTCCAGCCCAGAAATACAATAGGAATGTTTGCGATTATCATAAAAACACCAATCGGAAATTTAAAAAGGCTGTGAAGTATTATGCCGACACCGCTTATTCCGCCTGCGACAATGTCAGACGGAGCTAAAAACAAACTTATGCCTGATGCTGATATTAAAGCACCGACGGTTATTATACCATAAATTTTTAAGTTTCCCAATAGTTTTTTACGTTTTTTTAAAAAATTTTTCAAAATTTTCACCCCATTTGAAGTTATGTACTTAATTTTCGGGGTGAAATAAAGTTTTTTATTCTTGTGCTTCAGACATTGCCATTTTACAGATTTCTGTAAGTCTCTCGGTTTTACCTTCCAGATAAAGATAGCCGATTAGCGTTTCAAAGCCTGTTGCCAGGCGATAATCGGTCACGTCTGCATTTTTTGGAACAGTAGCCGATTTTGCATTTCTTCCGCGTTTAAATATAGAGAGCTCTTCTTCTGTGAGGCTTTCTTGTATTGCTTTAATGGCTTCTGCCTGAGAATGAGCCCTGACATATTTAACTGCCTCTTTATGAAGTTTACCTGCAGGAGCTATTTTAGAGCCTGAGATTCTGCACCTGACATAGAGTTCATAAACGGCATCGCCAATAAAAGCAAGCGAAAGCGGGGAATGTTCCTTTGGGGAAATCTTAAGGTTCCCATCTAAAATATTATCAATTTTCATCTTCTGTTCCCTTTATCACGCGGATTTTTGTGCCCTGACGTGTATCCATAACTTCAATTCCCATTTTGAAAAGCTCATCGCGGAGCTCATCTGATAATGCCCAGTCTTTATTCTGCCTTGCCTCTGCACGTTTTTCTAGGAGCAATCTGGCATCATCTGAAATTGAGTCCTCCTGATTTTTATAAAGAATACCAAGAACTGAGCCGAGCTCTTTATAAAGAGCAATTGCATCTTCAATCAGTTTGGCTGAAGAAGTTTCATTGATATTTGAATTTATATATCTTGCCATGTCAAACAGTGCTGCAATGGCGTCTGCTGTGTTTAAGTCATCGTCCATAGCAGAGCAGAACTTTTCTTTAAAAGACATAATTTGTGCTTTTATTTCATTTTCATCTTCTCTTATTTCCTTGCCTTTTGCTTTAGCCAGAATAAACTCAAGATTATAAAGACAGTTATAAAGTCTTAAAAGTCCTGATTCAGACTGAGATAAAAGCTCGTCTGAGAAATTTATTGCACTTCTGTAATGAGCAGAAAGCATGAAAAAGCGGATAACTTCATAATCATATTTTTTAGATACGTCACGGACAGTAAAGAAGTTACCTTTTGATTTTGCCATTTTTTCATTGTTGACATTGATATATCCGTTATGCATCCAATAACGCGCGAAGGGTTTACCGTTTGCTGCCTCAGACTGTGCAATTTCGTTTTCATGGTGAGGGAATATAAGGTCCTGACCGCCTGAGTGGATATCAATAGTTTCGCCTAAATATTTGTTGACCATGGCAGAACACTCAATATGCCAGCCAGGTCTGCCTTCGCCCCAGGGACTTTCCCATGCAGGTTCGCCCTCTTTTTTCTTTTTCCACAGTGCAAAGTCCGTCGGATGTTTTTTTGTTTCATTAACATCAATTCTTGCACCCGCTTCTAAGTCCTCTAAGGGCTGTTTTGAAAGTTTTCCGTAGCCTTCAAACTTCTTTGTTTCAAAATAAACATCGCCGTCTACATTATAGGCATAGCCTTCTTCTTCAAGTTTTTTTACTATGGAAATGATAGCATCAATATTTTCTGTAGCCTTGGGGTGAACAGAGGCTTCTTTAATTTTTAAGCCTTTGGCATCTTTAAAATATTCTTCAATATATTTGTCAGCAAGCTCTTTTACTGTTACACCGAGCTCGTTTGCATTCTTTATCATTTTGTCGTCTATATCAGTAAAATTTTGGACAAACTTTACATCATAGCCTGAATATTCAAAATATCTTCTCAAGGTATCAAAAATAATGAACGGACGTGCATTTCCTATATGAAAAAAATTGTATACTGTAGGTCCGCATGAATACATTTTTACTTTGCCCTGTTCTAAGGGAATAAATTCTTCTTTTTTTCTGGTCATTGTATTATATATCTTCACGTGACAGTCATTCCTTTCTTTTGACGAGATTATTCGTTATCATCTTTAGAAATCATTTTTTCAAGTCTTTCAAGCTGGGCAGAAAGTCTGCAAAGCTCCTGAGATACAGGGTCAGGCATATGCACATTGTCAAAGTTTGAAACACGTCTGTTGTTTATCTTGACAATTCTTGCAGGAACACCGACACATGTTGAGTTTTCGGGAACCTCGCTTAACACAACAGCATTTGCAGCAATTTTTGAATTGTCTCCTACTTTAAACGGGCCTAAAACCTTTGCTCCTGCACCGACTAAAACATTGTTGCCGAGTGTGGGGTGTCGCTTGCCGACATCTTTGCCTGTACCGCCAAGGGTCACACCCTGATAAATAGTACAGTTATCGCCGATTTCTGCTGTTTCGCCGATTATGACGCCCATGCCATGGTCAATGAAAAGCCCCTTGCCGATTTTTGCGCCCGGATGGATTTCTATGCCTGTAAAGAATCGTATAGTCTGTGACACATAACGTGCAAGAGTATATCGTTTTTTGTTATAGAGCCAGTGAGAAAGTCTGTGCCAGAAAACAGCATGAAAACCCGAATACAAGAAAAGAATCTCAAACGCATTTCTTGCAGCCGGGTCTCTGTCTTTAATTGCACTTATTTCCTCACGAATAAACTTAAACAATAGTTACCATTCCTTACTGGATTTATAGTTACAATAATATATTATAACTTTTTTTTATTAAAAACACAATAGTTTTACTTTAATTTCTTTAAAATACACACAGCTGTAGAGCTGATGCCTTCGCATCTGCCTTCAAACCCAAGTTTTTCTGTTGTTGTTGCCTTGATACTTATAGAGTCGAGCGGGCAGGAGAGTACATTTTTAATATTTTCACGCATTGCATCAATATAGGGTGAAAGCTTTGGTTTCTGGGCGACAATTGTTGAATCTATGTTGCAGATTCCGTAGCCCTTTTCATGTATTAAGTCTGCAACTTTTCCTAAAAGCTCAAGACTGTCTGCCCCTTTATATTTTTCGTCTGTGTCAGGGAAATGCTTTCCTATATCGCCAAGGGAAAGCGCTCCTAAAAGAGAATCCATGATGGCATGCACTAAAACATCAGCATCTGAATGTCCTAAAAGACCGACAGTATGTTCTATTTGAGCACCGCCTAAAATGAGCTTTCTGCCCTCTGTCAGTTTATGTACATCGTAGCCATGGCCTATTCTGTAGTTATCCATTATATTTAATCCTCCGCTGTAAACTATGTTTTATCCTGAATTTAAAGTTATCTGTTTTCAAGTATCTGCTCAGCAATTATCAAATCATCAGGAGTTGTAATTTTAATATTTTCGTAGCTGTCTTCTACCATTTTGATTTTCTCGCCTATGATTTCTGCAAGCATACAGTCATCAGTGGCAGATATGCCGTTTTCTTCTGCATACTTATACATTCTCTCTATCAATTCCTTAGCAAACACCTGCGGTGTATGTATGGCATATATCATACTCCTGTCTACTGTCTGCGCAATAAATCCGTCTGAATCAATTTGTTTAAGTGTGTTCTTTTCGGGAACGCCGAGAGCAGCTGCGCCATACTCTTTTGCCGCATTTATGACCTCTTCTAAATGATATGGGGTTACGAGAGGGCGCGCCGCATCGTGAACCATAACAATATCTGCGTTGCCTGACACCTGAAAGAGACCGTTTCTGACAGATTCCTGACGCGACGTGCCTCCGACTGTAATTGTTTTTACCTTATTTATATTAAATTCGCGCACTATGTCATGACAGCCTGCTAAGTCTTGCTCTTTTGTCACAATAATGATTTCGTCAATATATTTGCTGTTATTCAATACTGAAAGAGTGCGGGCAATAACGGGGAATCCAAGGATATCAAGAAAAATCTTGTTTATGTCTGCGCCCATTCTTGTACCGCTGCCGCCTGCCGCTAAAATACAGCTTACATAATAATCTCTTTTTATTTTCCTCTTCAAGAGCAGTTCACCTTACTTTTCTAAATATTCTTTAAGATATTTTCCTGTGTATGATTCTCTACATTCTGCCACTTCCTCAGGTGTTCCTGAGATAACAATATTTCCGCCGTTATCTCCGCCTTCGGGACCTAAGTCAATCACATAATCGGCTGACTTTATAACATCCAAATTGTGCTCAATGACAAGGACTGTGTTTCCGCTATCTACGAGCTTGTCTAAGACTTCTAAAAGTTTGTGGACATCTGCTGTGTGAAGCCCTGTTGTAGGCTCGTCTAAAATATAAATTGTTTTTCCTGTACTGCGTTTTGAAAGCTCGGTTGCAAGCTTGACGCGCTGCGCCTCGCCGCCAGAGAGCTGAGTTGACGGCTGACCTATTTTGACGTATGTCAGTCCGACATCGCACAAAGTCTGTAGCTTGTTTTTGATTTTGGGGGTATTTTTGAAAAATTCAACGGCCTCTTCTGCAGTCATATTCAGGACTTCGTCAATGTTTTTCCCTTTATAGCGGACATCTAGTGTTTCGCGGTTGTAGCGCTTGCCCTTACATACTTCGCATGGGACATAAACATCAGGCAAAAAATGCATCTCTATTTTAATTATGCCGTCACCTGAGCATGCCTCACATCTTCCGCCTTTTACATTAAAACTGAAACGGCCTGCCTTGTAGCCCCTTATTTTCGCCTCGGAGGTCTGCGCAAAAACATCTCGTATATCAGAAAAAACACCTGTGTATGTTGCGGGATTTGAACGCGGAGTTCTGCCTATTGGTGACTGGTCAATAGCTATTACCTTGTCAAGATTCTCTATGCCCTCGATTTTTTGAGATTTTCCAGGGAGTAAATGTGCCCTGTTTAAGTCTTTAGCTAAGCGCTTGAATAAAACCTCGTTGACAAGTGATGATTTTCCTGAGCCTGAAACACCTGTCACAACACAAAACGTTCCAAGGGGAATACTTACGTCGATGTTTTTTAAGTTATTCTCAGAGGCTCCCATAATTTCAAGTTTGTTGCCGTTTCCTTTGCGGCGCTCTTTAGGCACGGGAATAAATTTTTTGCCGCTTAAATACTGACCTGTAAGAGAATCGCGAGATGCTATAATGTCATCAACCGTTCCCTCTGCCACTACATAGCCGCCGTGAACACCTGCACCGGGGCCTATATCTATAATATGGTCAGCTGCATACATGGTGTCTCTGTCATGCTCAACAACGAGCAGTGTGTTACCAAGGTCACGAAGTTTTTTCAGAGTAGAAAGCAGTCTGTCATTGTCGCGTTGATGAAGACCGATTGAAGGCTCATCAAGAATATACAACACTCCCATAAGAGAAGAGCCTATCTGCGTAGCAAGGCGGATTCTCTGCGCCTCGCCGCCTGAGAGAGTAGCAGCCGGTCTTGAAAGAGAAAGATATTCAAGTCCTACATCAACTAAAAAACCGAGACGTTCATTAATCTCTTTTAAAATCATTCTTGCAATTTTGTGTTCACGTTCTGATAGATGTAAATTATTAAAGAACTCCTTAGCATCTAAAACTGATAAATGCGTCACCTCATCAATATTCATACCGCCTACCGTAACTGCAAGAATTTCAGGCTTTAAGCGTTTACCGAAGCATGCGGGGCATTGTTTGATGCTCATAAGCTTTTCTATTTCCGATTTCATATATTCGCTTGTAGTTTCACTATATCTGCGCTCTAAGTTATTTACAATTCCTTCGAATGCCGCTTTGAAATTAGCTGTTCCGTATGAGCGCTCATAGTGAAGGTCAAGTTTTTCGCCTTTTGTTCCGTAAAGAAGGACGTTTTTTACTTCGCTTGAAAGCTTTCCTATTGGTGTATCAAGGCTGAAACCATATTTTTCAGAGAGTGCATGATAATATGTGTGAGCGCTTGTTTCAGTGCTTGCTGCATTTGACCAGCCTGATGCTAAAATTCCGCCTTCTAAAATTGATTTTGACTCGTCAAAAATCAGTTCGGGGTCAACCTTCATGGTGTTTCCGAGCCCCAGACAGTGAGGGCATGCGCCAAACGGACTGTTAAATGAGAACATTCTTGGGTGTAAATCCTCCAGGCTTATGCCACATTCATCGCATGCATAATGCTCCGAAAACATCATTTCCTCTTTCCCTATGACATCAATAAGCACTAAGCCTGAAGCTAATGACAGAGCCGCCTCTAAAGAGTCAGCCAGTCTTTTCCTTATATCATTTCCTGAAACAAGTCTGTCAACAACAATTTCTATGTTGTGCTTTTTGTTTTTTTCAAGGGGGATTTCTTCGGATAAATCGTATATTATTCCGTCGACACGCACACGTATATAACCGCTTCTTTTCATGTCCTCAAACAGCTTTGAATATTCACCCTTTTTGCCTCTTATAACAGGAGCCAAAACCTGAAAACGAGTGCCTTCGGGAAGTTCTGCAACTCTGTCTACAATCTGGTCAACAGACTGTTTTTCAATTTTTTTACCGCATTTGGGACAATGGGGAATGCCTATACGGGCAAATAAAAGACGCAGGTAGTCATAAATCTCCGTAACAGTTCCTACTGTCGAACGCGGATTTTTGCTCGTTGTTTTCTGGTCAATGCTGATAGCGGGCGACAACCCGTCTATTAGCTCTACATCGGGTTTATCCATCTGCCCGAGAAACTGACGCGCATAGGAAGAGAGCGACTCAACGTAACGCCTCTGGCCTTCTGCATATATTGTGTCAAAAGCCAGCGTAGATTTACCTGAGCCTGAAAGACCTGTTATAACAACAAGTTTATCTCTCGGAATTGTCACATTTATATTTTTAAGATTATGCTCTTTAGCACCTTTTATAAAAATATTATTCCTTGCCATAAATAAAAATTACCTGCCTTAAAGATTTGTACCTTTATTTTATCAGAACATTTGTTCTGTGTCAAGCACTGTGTTTTGTCGATATTTAGTATTTTATGAAATAAAATTACGTATGCATTAATTATAGCACAAAGGATATCCCTTTTCAATTTAAAATATTCGAAAAACATAAAATAAAAGTTTAAAATTATATTGAAATTTGAGGTTTTATTATGTATAATGTCAATAACAGATTTTAAAAAGGAGATACTTTATGCCCTACGATAAAGAAGAGTTTGATGTATATTATAAGGTCAAAGTCAGAGCAGATGATGAAGATAAGTATGTTTTTAATAAACGTACATTAGTGGGGGATATAGAATCTGCAAAAATTTTCCAGACAATGCGGAGCTTAAAGCGATGCATGTCTTTGAGTGAATATGAAGAATATGAAGTTATAAAGTTCCTGCGGAAATAGCGGGAACTTTTTTGTTATTTTTTTCTATGGTATGAAATATAAATTTAAAAAAGATAATAATTAAATGAAAGGAAAAGCCATGAAAAAAATATTACTTATTTTGCTTTGTTTTATTATTTTAATTTTGAGTGGTTGCAATTCATATGAGGACGTTTTTGAAAATGAAATTTTTCTTGAGCCGTCAAAAGCTGTCAATGTAGTTTTAAAACAGGGCGGTGATTACTCTCTTTATCCCAATGTAATGTATGGATGGGGGCTTAAAAAGAACGTTTCCGCTCCGCCTGATATACCAGAGGCTACAAAGACACTTATAAAAAAATATAATGCGTACTACATAGACGAGGGCTCAAAAAATATTTATCTTACGTTTGATGAGGGATATGAAAATGGTTACACTTCAAAAATTCTTGACGTTTTAAAAGATAACAATGTTCCTGCTGCGTTTTTCATTACGGGACCATATCTTAAAAATGAGACAGAGCTTGTAAAGAGAATGGTAAAAGAAGGGCATGTTGTAGGAAATCACTCTGTTAACCATCCCAGTCTTCCGTCTGTTACAAGTGACGAAGAGCTGAAAAATGAAATAGCGGGACTTAGCAGGCAGTTTAAGGATATGTTTGGAAAAGATATGAAATATTTAAGACCTCCAAGGGGAGAATACTCAGAGAGGACACTTGCAATCACCCGCGACATGGGTTATACAAATGTTTTCTGGAGCTTTGCATACAAGGACTGGGAGGTAAACAACCAAAAGGGCACAGAGTTTGCGTATCAGGAAATTTTAAAAGGCGTTCATGACGGAGCAGTTCTGCTTTTGCATGCTGTTTCAAAGGACAATGCAGAAGTTCTTGATTCAGTAATTAAGGAGCTGAAAAACAGGGGGTATGTTTTTAAGTCATTAGATGAGTTTGGTGTTTAATGAATTATTTTCTAAGGATAGAGGCTCATATTTGGGGTTAATATAATCTCAGATAGAAAGTGAGTCGATGAAAATGCTGAATTTTAAAAGAAGAGCAACAATGTTTTTTTCATTCCTTTGTATTGTTGCTCTTTTATTATTTATAGAATGTAATATAAAATATCCCGCAGATATTACGCTTTATGAAGGGGAAAATATTGAGTATTCACCATCATCTCCATATTCTCTGAGTATGCCTGCATCATTTGGCGGAGTTTTAGGTGATGAAGGAGAGATTGAAAGAGACAGTTTTTCTCAAAGCAGAGAATATATAACGGCGAAAGATACAGGGGAATATTCTGCAAGTGTGAAACTCTTTGGCGTAATTCCTGTAAAAAATGTCAGTATTAATGTTACATCGCCTAAAATGCTTATCCCCTCAGGAGAGGCAATAGGAATAAAGCTATTTACAGAGGGGCTTTTGTGTGTAGGTGTTTCAGAAATTCTGGACATTGAAGGAAATATTATAAATTTAGCATCCAGATATGATATAAACATGGGAGATATTTTCGTTTCTGCGAATGGGAAAAAACTTGAAACTACTGAACAGTTTGCAGAAATTGTCAGTCAATCTCAAGGAAACACTGTAGATATTGTTCTTCTTCGTAATGGACAGGAGCTTTTAAAGAAAGTCAAACCTGTTAAAACAGCAGACGGATTTAAAATTGGAATATGGGTACGCGACAGTACGGCAGGGATAGGGACTCTTTCGTTTGTTGATGCCGGGACAAAGTCTTACGGGGCGCTTGGGCATCCCATATGCGATAATGATACGGGGATGATTATGCCTGTATCCGGCGGCAGTGTTATAAAAGCTGAAATTTTCGGTGTGCAGAAAGGGGAAAAAGGCAAGCCAGGAGAGCTTAAGGGCTCATTCAGAGACGAAAAAGACCTTGGCACAATCGAAAAGAATACAAATTATGGCATATACGGAAATATTGATGAAATAAGCTCTGTATCAGGGCAGAGCATACCTATTGCATCAAAAAATGCAATAAAGAAGGGTAAGGCGCAGATTATCTCAAACATAAGCGGTAACAAAACAGAAAGGTTTGATATTGAAATACAGCGCATACTCACGTTTGGCAGCGATGATAACAAGAATATGGTAATCAAGGTCACAGATGAAGACCTTTTAGATGCAACGGGAGGTATTGTTCAGGGAATGAGCGGAAGTCCTATATTACAGGACGGGAAACTGGTAGGTGCCGTGACGCACGTTTTTGTAAATGACCCGACAAGGGGATATGGTATATTTATTGAGAATATGCTGGCGGAAGCAGAAAAAATTAAATAATTTAAATACCCGGCTGCTAAAGAGCAGACGGGTATTTTTTTGTTTGGAAGATAGCAAATAAGATAAGAAGGAGCTGACTTTTGATGCAGAGGAGATTTTTAAGAGACGGAGTTAAATTACGCAGAAATTTCAGGTTTATATAAACATAGCCAAAAAATATATACATTTATACCATATTTTTATATATAATATGTCGAAAAAAAAGGCTAAAACCCCTTGATAAATTTTTGTCAATGTAGTATAATGATTTGTGGTGTGCCATATATAGTGAAAAACTGTATTTATACTCTGAAATATGCAAGTCAGTTTTATGTGGCGCAAAATAAGACATGAAATTAATAAACAGATAATTTAAGTGTAAAGGAAGGTTTTTATGAGCAGAAAAATAACTATTATCGGTGCAGGCAGTGTTGGTTCAACTATTGCTTATTCGCTGTCGTCAACGGACATTGCTTCTGAAATCGTATTGATTGATGTTAACAAAAAGAAGGCAGAGGGTGAAGTGCTTGACATTGCTCAGGGCACATGCTTCAGAAATCCTATATCAATAATATCGGGCGAATATGAGGATGCAAAGGACTCAGATATTGTTATTATCACTTCGGGAATTGCTCGTAAGCCAGGACAGACAAGAATTGAGCTTACACAGACTAATGTTGAAATTCTCAAATCGATTACACCTGAGATTGTAGCTGCTGCACCCAATGCAAAATATATTATTGTGTCAAATCCTGTTGATATTATGACGTATGTATTTACAAAGGTTTCAGGTCTTCCTGAAAGTCAGATTATTGGCTCAGGCACATCGCTTGACACAGCAAGACTCAGAACAGGTATTTCAGACCATTTTAACGTAGCGATGAAAAATATACATGCATATGTTTTCGGCGAGCATGGTGACACATCATTTATTCCGTGGTCAGCAGCTCTCGTTTCAGGCATGCATGTTGATGAATACTATGAGCTTATGAAGAGCAGAAATTCAGATTTTCCTGCTATAGATAAAGATGCTATGCTCGAATATGTGCAGAAATCAGGCGGTACAATCATTGCAAATAAGGGCGCAACATTTTATGCAGTTTCAATGTCTGTTATAAATCTTTGCGGTGTTTTAGTTTCAGCATATCCGTCAATCACAACTGTTTCAACAATGATGCATGGCGAGTATGGTATTGATGATGTATGTCTTTCTACTCTTAATCTGGTAGGCCCAGATGGTGCTATAGGAAAGCTTCCTATGAAGCTGACAGACGAGGAGATAGGCAAGCTTCACGCAAGTGCAGATGCACTTAAAGCTGTTATCAAACAGATTAATTTATAATTATTGTTTCCCCAATAGGGCTAAAATTAAACTAACTATTCAGAAAGGATAGAAAAGATAATGAAGTACAGTTATTATCCTGGGTGTACCCTCAGGACAAAGGCAAAAGACCTGGATGCTTATGCTAAGGCTTCAGCTAAGGCGCTCGGATTTGAGCTTGAAGAAATTACAGATTGGCAGTGCTGCGGAGGAGTTTATCCTCTTGGCTCAGATGAAATCGCCTCTAAACTTTCTTCCGTAAGAGCCTTGAAAGAAGCAAAAGATAAAGGTCAGGAACTTGTTACTTTATGCTCTGCTTGTCATCACGTTTTAAAAAGAGTAAATGATGATATGAAAAATGTGGAGGATATCCGCACAAGAGCAAACAATTATATAAATTCAGATGTTCCCTATGAAGGCGAAACCGAAGTTTTGCACTTTTTAGAGGTACTTCGTGACAAAATCGGATTCAGCGCCTTAAAAGAAAAGGTGACAAATCCGCTCACGGGAAAGAAAATAGGCGCATATTACGGATGCCTGCTTCTTCGTCCCGGAAAAATCATGGGTTTTGACAATCCTGAAAATCCGAAAATTTTAGAAGACTTTATTCGTGCAATAGGTGCAGAGCCTGTGATATATCCCTACAGAAATGAGTGCTGCGGCGGATATATTTCCTTAAAAGAAAAGGAAATGGCAGAAAATATGTGCGACAAGATTATGTCAAGCGCTGATGGATTTGGCGCCGATATGCTCATAACTGCCTGCCCGCTCTGTCTTTATAATTTAAACAACAGCAAGGCAAACAGACTTCCTGTTGTATATTTTACTGAGCTGTTAGCTGAGGCTCTCGGTGTAAAGGAGGCGGCGCTTAATGAGTAATGTAAAAAATTCATCTGAAAAAATTAAAGAAATCAGCGGCGCAAATCCTTTAAAATGTATGAAGTGCGGAAAATGCTCAGCGACTTGTCCTGCATTTAATGAAATGGATATAAAACCGCATCAGTTTGTTTCATATGTCATAAATGAAGACATTGAGGCGCTTGTTAATTCAAAATCGCTCTATAGGTGCCTTTCATGCTTTGCATGCATAGAAAGGTGCCCGCGTGATGTTCAGCCGGGCAAGCTGATTGATGCTGCAAGACAGCTTGTTGTCAGAAAAAGGGGACAGAATTATCTTGTTCCTGACGAGATTCCTGCTCTTTTAGATGAGGAGACTCCTCAACAGCTCTTAGTCAGCGCATTCAGAAGATATAGGAGGTAGGCGGTATGCAGAGAATAGGTTTGTTTGTCTGCCATTGCGGAAGCAATATTGCCGCTACGGTAGATGTTAAAAAAGTAACAGAAATTATGGCAATGGAGCCGAGTGTAGTTCACAGCGAGGACTATCAGTATATGTGTTCTGAGGCAGGTCAGGAAAAAATTATTCAGGCAGTAAAGGAAAAAAATCTGACAGGCCTTGTAATTTGTTCATGTTCTCCGAGAATGCATGAGGCTACTTTTAGAAAAGCTGCTCAAAAAGCAGGCTTAAACCCATATATGGTTGAAATTGCAAATATCCGTGAGCATTGTTCGTGGATTCATAAAGATATTGAAGAGGCTACAGAGAAGGCAGTTATACTGGCAAGAGCTGCTGTAGCTAAGGTGAACTTAAATACTCCTTTAAAACCAGGCGAAAGCCTTGTTACTAAAAGGGCTCTTGTTATTGGCGGCGGTATTGCAGGTATCCAGACTGCACTTGATATTGCTGATGCAGGCTATGAAGTTGATATAGTCGAGAAGACACCTTCAATCGGTGGCAGAATGTCACAGCTTGACAAAACCTTCCCGACACTTGACTGCTCTGCGTGTATTTTAACACCTAAAATGGTTGAAGCCAGCGCACATGAAAAAATCAATATCTACACATACAGCGAAGTTGAAAAGGTTTCAGGCTTTGTTGGTGACTTTACTGTAGATATACGCAAAAAAGCAAGATATGTAGATATGAATAAATGTACAGGATGCGGAGCATGTATGGAAAAATGTCCTTCCAAGAAAAACCTCTCAGAATTTAACAGAGGCTTAGGAAACAGACCAGCAATATACACTCCGTTTGCTCAGGCTATTCCAAATGTCCCTGTAATTGATACAGAGGCGTGCATTAAGTTTAAGACGGGTAAATGCGGACTTTGTTCCAAAATTTGTGCAGCGGGTGCTGTTGATTATGAACAAAAGGACGAGATTATATCGCAGAAATACGGCGCAATCGTAGTTGCAACTGGCTTTGATACAATTAATCTTGATAAGTATGATGAGTATGCATACAGTCAGTCAAAAGACGTTATCACAAGTTTAGAACTTGAACGTGTTATGAATGCAGCAGGTCCCACAAAAGGGCACTTAGAGAGATTATCAGACGGAAAGCATCCCAAAGAAATTGTATTTATTCAGTGTGTGGGAAGCCGTTGCTCAGACGACAGAGGCAAGCCGTATTGCTCTAAAATTTGTTGTATGTACACAGCAAAACATGCAATGCTTATAAGAGACAAATATCCTGATGTTAACGTAACAGTATTTTATATTGATGTGCGTACTCCTGGTAAAAACTTTGATGAGTTTTACAGAAGAGCTGTAGAGCAATATGGTGTTAACTATATTAAAGGTCAGGTGGGCAAGGTTATTCCTCAGCCTGACGGAAAACTGCTTGTTCAGGGCTCAGACCTTTTAGATAACAAACAGATTTTAAAAGAGGCTGATATGGTAGTGCTTGCAACTGCAATCGAGCCAAACCCTGATGTAAGAAAGATTGCTACAATGCTCACAGCATCAATTGATACAAATAACTTCTTAACGGAGGCTCATGCTAAGCTACGTCCCGTTGAATCACCTACAGCAGGTATTTTCCTCTCCGGTGTATGTCAGGGACCAAAAGATATTCCTGAAACAGTAGCTCAGGCAGGTGCTGCCGCTGTTAAGGCAATCGGACTTTTAGCTAAAGATAAGCTCATGACTAACCCGTGTACAGCTCAGTCAGACATTCTGCTCTGTAACGGTTGTTCAGCATGTGCAAATGTATGTCCGTATGGTGCTATCAGTTATGAAGATAAAGAAGTAAACGACCACGGAATCCGCGAGACAAGAAGAGTTGCTGTTGTAAATAGCGCTCTTTGTCAGGGCTGCGGTGCTTGTACGGTAACATGTCCGTCAGGCGCTATGGACCTTTTAGGATTCTCTAACAGACAGTTGATTTCGGAGGTGGATGCGATATGTCTATAGAAAGAAATGACCAGTTCAGACCTAAAATAGTAGCTTTTTGCTGTAATTGGTGCAGTTATGCAGGAGCAGATTTAGCAGGTTCAAGCCGTCTTTCTTATCCTGCAGATGTAAAAATTATCCGTGTCCCCTGTTCATGCCGTGTTAACCCTATGTTCATTTTAAGAGCATTTGAAAAGGGCGCTGACGGAGTTATTTTGTGCGGTTGCCATCCTGGTGACTGTCACTATTCAACAGGCAACTACTATGCAAGAAGACGTATGACACTTCTTTTTTCAATGCTTGATTATCTTGGTATTGAAAGAGACCGTGTCCGCGTTGAATGGGTATCAGCAGCCGAAGGCGTTAAATTCTCAACAACTATGAATGAGTTTGTTGACAGTGTTAAGGCTCTCGGTAAAAACGTCAGATTGGGGGATTTGAGATGCAAGAATTAGTAACTCGTGCTAAGGCTCTTTTAGCTGACGGAACAGTAAGCCGTGTTCTCGGATGGAAAAACGGAGATATGTCATTTAACCCCGAACCATCGTTTTTTGAAACAGAGGAAAGTCTTGCTGAATTTGTATATGACGGATTCTGCGGTGCTAACCTGAGTAAGTATATGATTGAAGCAGGAAAACGCGACGGGAAAACACTCGTTTTCTTAAAGCCATGCGACACATACAGTTTCAATCAGCTTTTAACAGAGCATAGAGTAGACAGAGAAAAGGCTTATATTATAGGTGTAGGCTGCAGAGGTAAGCTCGATATTGAAAAAATCAAGAAGGCCGGCATAAAAGGTATTCTTAAAATTGAGGGCGCAGATGCAGAGTTAAACGACGAGACTCTTAAAATAAAGACAATCTACGGAGATAGCGAGATTGCTTATAAAGATGCTATGCTTGAGAGATGTCATGTGTGCAAGGGAAAAGAGCACATGATTTATGATGAGGTAATCGGCGAGTCGCAGGACACATGCGATAAGGAAAGATTTGCTGAGGTTAGTAAAATTGAGGCAATGAGCCCTGATGAAAAGTTTGAATTCTTTAAAGCTGAGCTTTCAAAATGCATAAGATGCAATGCATGCAGAAATGTTTGTCCCGCATGTTCATGCAGAAAGTGTGTATTTGACAGCACAAAGTTTGATGCGTCAAAAAAAGCAAATACAACTTCTTTTGAAGAAAAGATGTTTCATATTATCAGAGCATTCCATGTTGCAGGAAGATGCACAGACTGCGGTGAATGTTCAAGAGTATGCCCTGAGGGCATACCGCTCCATTTGTTTAACAGAAAATTCATTAAGGATATAAATGAACTCTATGGCGATTATCAGGCAGGTGCAGAGGTTAATCAGAGAGGACCTCTTACAAACTTTACGTTTGATGACGCAGAGCCTAGTATTGTAAAGGAAAGGGGATAATGTTATGTTGAGAATAGCTAAGGATAATCTTACGGCATTATTCCGTGAGATTGCAAAAAGTCAGTCGCTTTTCTTGCCTGTAAAAAATGCAGGTCAGACAAACTACGGCATTTGGACAGAAGATAAAGAAGCTGACCTTGACACATTAAAGACTGTTAAGTCTGCAAAGGATATATTTTTTCCGCAGAGTGAAACTCTTTATACCTGTTTTAAAGACGGTAAGAAAATAGAAATAAAGCCTCAGGAATTAGAAAAAGAAAAGTTTGTTGTTTTTGGTATGAGAGCATGCGATATAGAAGGTATCAAGGTTTTAGATAAAGTGTTCTTATCTGACCCTGTAGACTCTTTCTATAAAGCAAGAAGAGACCATGCAACTATAGTGGCACTTTCCTGCAGCGAGCCTGAAGAAAGCTGTTTTTGCAGTGCGTTTGGGATTGACTGTGCTGAGCCTATAGCTGATGTGAGAATTACACTTGTAGGTGACAGCTATATATGGGAAGCTCTCAGCCAAAAGGGAGAAGAGCTTACCCAATCCTTAAAAACAGTTTTAATTGACGATGCAGACGAAAAGGCATTGAAGGAAGAGAAAGAAAAAATCAGAAATATTGTGGAGATGCTGCCTTTATCTGACCTTTCATTAGATGGCTTTAGCGGAGACTCTGTTTCTGAAAAATTTGATTCGCCCATCTGGGAGGAGCTTTATAAACCATGCCTTGCTTGCGGCACATGTACGTTTGTTTGTCCTACATGCCAGTGCTATGACATAAAGGACTACACAACAAATAAAGGTGTAGAAAGATATCGTTGTTGGGATTCATGTATGTATTCTGATTTTACTATGATGGCACACGGAAACAACAGAACAAGCCAGATGCAGAGATACCGTCAGAGATTCATGCATAAGCTTTGCTATTTCCCTGCAAACAACGACGGCATGTATTCATGTGTTGGCTGCGGCAGATGTGTGGAAAAATGCCCGCAGGGGTTAAATATAGTTAAGGTTATAAAGGCTTTTAATAAACAAGGAGGAGAAAAGTAATGTGTGAATGTCATTGCCATGATGGTTACGAAAAAGATACACTTATTCCTATGGTAGGTATAATTACAGATATTCGCCAGGAAACTCCGGATGTAAAGACCTTCAGAGTAAATGCACCAGACGGCGGCAAATTGTTCGAGCATATGCCTGGTCAGTGTGCAATGCTTTGTGCTCCCGGAGTAAGTGAGGCAATGTTTTCTATTACTTCATCGCCTACAAATAAGGAATATCAGGAATTCAGTATAAAAAAATGCGGCGAGCTTACAGATTATCTGCACAGCTTAGAAGTTGGCGACCAGATAACAGTAAGAGGTCCGTACGGAAATAATTTCCCTGTTGAAACAGAGCTTAAAGGCAAAAACCTTCTCTTTATTGCAGGCGGTATCGGTCTTGCCCCCTTGCGTTCTGTTATCAACTATGTGCTTGATAACAGAGATAACTACGGAACAGTAGATATACTTTACGGGTCGCGTTCGGCTGATGATTTGGTGCAGCTTAAGGAAATCCGTGATGTCTGGATGAAGGCAGAGGGCGTTAATGTTCATCTTACGATTGACCGCGAGCAGGAAGGATGGGACGGCCATGTCGGATTTGTTCCTGCATATTTGAAGGAATTGGATTTTTCCAATGACAAAACAGCTTTGGTCTGCGGACCGCCTATCATGATTAAGTTTGTTTTAGCGGCTCTTAAGGAAATGGGATTTACAAATGAACAGGTTTATACAACTTTAGAGCTTCGTATGAAGTGCGGTGTTGGTAAATGCGGCAGATGTAATATAGGCTCAAAATATGTATGCAAGGACGGTCCCGTTTTCCGCTATGACGAGATTGAGGAATTGCCAAACGAATATTAATCGTTTTAAAAATATGAAAGGATTGGTGCTATAAAATGGAAAATATGGTTAATGTATATTTTTTCGGTAAAAAATATAGTGTGCCCGGCGACCTTACTATCATGACCGCTATGGAATACGCAGGCTATACCTTATCAAGAGGTTGCGGCTGTCGTCACGGTTTTTGCGGTGCGTGTGCAACAATATACAGAATTAAAGGTCAGAATGAATTAAAGACATGTCTTGCTTGTCAGACTCAGGTTCAGGAAGGAATGTATGTTGCAAGTATTCCTTATTTCCCGTCGGATAAGAGAACTTATGAAATTGAAGACATTCGCCCTGACCAGAGGGTAATGATGGAATTGTATCCTGAGATTTATGCTTGTATCGGCTGTAATGCATGTACTAAGGCCTGCACTCAGGACTTAAACGTAATGCAGTATATTGCTTACGCCCAGAGAGGCGAATTTGAAAAGTGTGCACAGGAGTCATTTGACTGTGTGGCATGCGGTTGCTGTATGACACGTTGCCCTGCAGGAATTTCTCACCCAATGGTAGGTCTTTTAGCCCGCCGTCTTACAGGCAAATATATTGCTCCTGAGGCTGAGCATTTAACTAAGAGAGTTGATGAAATCAACAAAGGTGAGTATGATGAGCTTATTGAGCAGATTATGCAAAAGCCTATCTCTGAGATGCAGGAACTTTATAATACAAGAGAAATTGAGAAATAAGGAGGGAAAAGCATATGTATACACCCGAGATACTTGAATCCTTGAAAAAGGTTGAGGCTACACGAGATGAACGTATGAAAACGGAGCCCAGAAGAATGACGGCTGATGAAAAGGATGCCCTTCTTAAAGCGTATCATCCCGATTACAGAGCAGATGGTTTTAAAGAAATTAAAATAGGTCCCAATAAAGGACAAAAAGCTCCTGCTGAGCTTGCAGACCTTCTCCACTCAAACAGCAGAATTTTAGGAGAAAATATTGATATTTCAAAGGTTGACTATGATGTTGACGTTTTAGTTATCGGCGGTGGCGGTGCAGGTTCATCTGCTGCAATTGAGGCTCATGAAGCGGGCGCTGATGTAATGATTGTTACTAAGCTCAGAATAGGCGATGCCAACACAATGATGGCAGAAGGCGGTATTCAGGCTGCTGATAAAGAAAATGATTCGCCGGTTCAGCATTATTTAGATGCTTTTGGCGGCGGTCACTTTGCGGCACGTCCCGAGCTTTTACGTCGTCTCGTTATGGAAGCCCCCGATGCTATCAAATGGCTTAATAAACTTGGCGTTATGTTTGATAAAGATTCTGATGGCAGAATGGTTACAACACACGGCGGCGGTACTTCAAGAAAAAGAATGCATGCGTGCAAGGACTATTCAGGCGCTGAAATCATGCGTACTTTAAGAGATGAAGTAATAAACAGAAAAATACCTGTTGTTGAATTTACTTCAGCTGTAGAATTAATTAAAGACGAAAAAGGGCAAGTGGCAGGTGCAGTTCTTTTAAATATGGAAACAGGCGACTATTCTGTTGCTAAAGCCAAGACTGTTGTTATAGCAACAGGCGGTGCAGGAAGACTTCATTACCAGAATTTTCCGACATCAAATCACTATGGCGCAACGGCTGACGGCTTAGTTTTAGCATACCGTGCAGGTGCTCCGCTTCTTTATCAGGACACAATTCAGTATCACCCCACAGGTGTTGCGTATCCGTCGCAGATTTTTGGTGCGCTCGTTACGGAAAAGGTTCGTTCGCTTGGTGCTATGCTCGTAAATAAAGATGGCGAGGCGTATGCTCATCCGCTTGAAACAAGAGACGTTTCAGCGTCAGCTATTATCCGCGAATGTGCGAGCGGCAGAGGTGTAGAGACACCGCTTGGAAGCGGTGTGTGGCTTGATACACCTATGATTGAAATTTTAGGCGGCGAGGGAACTATTGAAAAGAGAATCCCTGCTATGCTCCGTATGTATTTAAACTACGGTATTGATATGAGAAAGGTTCCGATTTTAGTATATCCGACACTCCATTATCAGAACGGCGGTGTTGAAATCGGCGGCGAAGGCTTTACAAAAGCTATTCCCAACTTACTCGTAGCAGGCGAAGCTGTCGGAGGTATTCATGGTCGAAACAGACTTATGGGTAACTCACTCTTAGATATTATTGTATTTGGCAGAAATGCAGGTAAAGCAGCAGCTAAAAAGGCTAAGGATGTTACTATTGGCGAAATGACTTTATCTCACATTGACGATTATGCTAAGGAACTTAAAAGTGCAGGTATTGAAGCTGAAAGTGTTTCTCCGCTTCTTCTTCCTAAATATGCTCGTCACGAAAGATAAATTTATATGAGAATATGCGGGCGGGGTGTAATTCACTTCGCCCGTATTATAAGACAAAAGGCATTGTAAAAGCATCGCTTTTATAATAGTTAAAATAAGAAAGGACAATTTTTATGACACTTTTCGGAGGAGTTATTCCTGTTACTGGAATTACATTTTTATTGTTTTGCGTTTTCGCAATTGCTGCAGTTGGTTATTCGCTTGGAAGAATCACGATAAAAGGTGTTAATTTAGGAACAGCGGGTGTATTTATTGTTGCACTCATTTTTGGATGTTTCTTTTATGAGCCGCTTATGAATCAGCTTGTTATCAAGACGGGCGATACAGTTTCGGCAAACTTTACAAATAATGCTTTAAAGATTATTGAAAGCATGGGGCTGATTCTTTTTGTTACATCAGTAGGATTTATTGCAGGACCTAAATTTTTCTCAAACATGAAAAAGAATTTTAAATCGTATGTGTTATTAGGAATTATAATTATTATTGCAGGTGGTCTTTCGGGAATAGGCTGTATATACCTTGGCGAAGTGTTCGGCTATGGCTCAACAATCGAAACAAGAGAAGGTTTTACTGCCATGATTGTCGGTCTTATGTCAGGCTCGCTTACAAGCACACCTGCTTTTTCTGCGGCAAAGGACACAGTTTTGCCACAGTATGAAAGTTTAGTTTCTGTAGGTCATGGAATAGCATATATCTTCGGTGTTTTGGGTGTTGTTTTGTTTGTTCAGCTTGTGCCCAAATTTACAAAAGCCAATATGGATGAAGAAAGAGCTAAACTCACAGCTATTGATGACGGGCATGCTAAATCATACACAGGAAAATTAATTGAGCTTGACGGTTTTGGATTCTGTGCATTTGCTTTAGCAGCAATTGTTGGAGTGCTAGTCGGTGCTATTAAAATTCCGCTCACTGCAAAGGGATTGTCAGGCACAACATTTGCACTTACTACAACAGGCGGATGTCTCCTTATGGCTCTTGTTTTCGGCCATTTCTCACGAATAGGAAAAATCAGCATCATGCCAAAGGAGAGCACACTCAAGGTGTTCAGAGAGCTTGGTCTTATGCTTTTCTTAATCGGTGCAGGTATCCCGGGCGGTGCAGAGTTTGTTGCTAACTTTGATATTATGTACTTTGTATATGGTGTTATCATGACAATCTTCCCGATGATTATAGGATTTATTATTGCCAGATACGTTTTAAAGCTCAGTCTTTTAAATAATCTTGGCTCAATCACGGGCGGTATGACAAGTACACCTGCTTTGGGTACACTTATAAACACAGCAGGAACAGAAGAGGTTGCGGCAGCTTATGCAGCAACATATCCTATTGCACTAATTGCTGTTGTGCTTGTATCACAGTTTATGATTCTTATATTTAAATAAAATATTGTAAAGGAGAATTACAATGCGTGAAATTAATGTAAGCGCTGTCACCGATGTTATTGAAAAGCTTTGTATTGATGCAAATAATCATCTTCCTAGAGACGTGAAATGTGCTATCAGAAACTGCAGAGCATGCGAAGACGGTGAAATAGCAAAAGGTGTTTTAGATAACATTATTGAAAATTTTGAAATTGCGGATAATGAAAACGTTCCGATTTGTCAGGACACAGGCATGGCTTGTGTATTTTTGGAAATTGGTCAGGATGTTCATCTTACGGGCGGAGACCTGACAGATGCGATTAACGAAGGTGTTCGCAGAGGATACGATAAAGGCTATTTAAGAAAATCTGTTGTTGCTGACCCTGTAAGAAGAGGAAACACAGGCGACAACACTCCCGCTATGATATATACAGAAATCGTTCCCGGCGATAAGGTTAAAATCACAGTAGGTCCTAAAGGCTTCGGAAGCGAGAACATGAGCCAAATCAGAATGTTCAAGCCTTCACATGGAATTGAAGGAATTAAGGATTTTATACTTGAAGCTGTTGAAACAGCAGGTCCTAACCCATGTCCTCCGATGGTTGTCGGTGTAGGAATAGGCGGAACGTTTGATAAAGCGGCGCTTTTAGCTAAAAAAGCATTGATGCGTCCGATTGATTCAAGCCATCCCGACCCGTATTATGCTGATTTGGAAAAGGAAATGCTTGAAAAAATCAATGAGCTTGGCATAGGACCACAGGGCTTTGGCGGAAGAACAACAGCTATCGGCTTAAATATTGAAACAATGCCTACTCATATTGCGGGTATGCCTTGTGCAATAAATATAAACTGTCACGTAACACGTCATAAATCGGAGGTGATATAAATGGCACGAAAAATTAATCTTCCATTAACAGAAGAGCTTGCAAAAACCTTAAAAGCAGGTGACGAAGTTCTGCTCACAGGAACCATTTATACATCTCGTGATGCAGGTCATAAGAGAATGTGTGAGGCTCTGGAAAAAGGTGAAGAAATTCCCATGGACCCCAAAGATGCGACAATCTATTATGTCGGACCTACTCCTGCAAAACCAGGTCAGGTTATCGGCTCTGCGGGACCGACAACAAGCGGAAGAATGGACGCATATGCACCAAAGATGATGTCTGTAGGCGCAAGGGGTATGATAGGCAAGGGTGCAAGACTTCCTGAGGTTATCGACGCCATGAAAAAATATAATGGTGTCTATTTCGGTGCTATCGGCGGTGCTGGTGCGCTTTTGGCTAAATGCATAAAAAAAGCAGAATTAATTGCTTATGAGGATTTAGGCGCAGAGGCGCTGAGAAAACTCTACGTTGAGGATATGCCTCTTGTTGTTATAATTGACAGCGAAGGAAATAACCTCTACGAACAGGGAAGACAGACTTATCTTGAAAACAGAAAATAGAATTATATGGTACTGCGGATATTGCCGCAGTACCCTTTTAATTTAAAATTTATATGCAATCAGGATTGCCGCAGACTATTGACAAAATATAAAGCAGTATGGTATATTTTTATTGAATTAAGCATTTAGGAGAACTGTTGTTATGAAAAAAATTCTTACTTTTATAATTATGGTATTTATTACACTGGGATGCATGACTTCTGTATTTGCGGGAGACCTGCCTGAAACCTTGTTGTCAAGCGACGAAGCGCAGGTGTATTTCGGTGAACTTAAAGAGGTTAATATTTTCAGTAATGATTTTAAAACAATAGTAAAGCCTGTTAAAAATGTTAAGGGTGATATAGCTTTGGGTACAGAAACTGAGTATGTTGCACCTGAGTTTGTGGGCAACTTCAGTGCCAAAGCAGGAAACATTTATCTTTTTGCATATCTTGACAGTGCAAATCCTTTATATATTTTTGAAATAGATTCCTACGATACAAGTACTTTAAAAATTTCAAAAATTAAAAACAACGATATGTGGCAGAGATTTTTAGAGTATCTCCACGAAGGAAAGTTTGAAAAGGCAGAAAGCGAAAGGCTCGAAAGGCTTGGAATTGAGAAAAGCAAAGAGCCTGTTTCTCTTCCGCCCATAAAAAGCTACAAACTGGAATTTTATGCACTTATCAGCATACTTGTAGCAAGCGTGGCTTTCTTTATATATAATAAAGTGTCAAAAAAGAAATTATAAGTTTGTTGTGACAAGATGATTTCATTTTGTCACAACTTTTTTTAAAAGCGCTTTTTATAAAAAACATTCTGTGCCTTTATAGGATATAATAAGCTGTAAGGTGCGGTTATTAAGGAGAGAAAATGAAAAGAATTGCAGCAGGTATTTTAGCTCATGTTGATGCGGGGAAAACGACTCTCTCAGAAGGGCTTTTATATTTATCGGGAGAAATAAGAAAATTAGGCAGAGTTGATACTAGGGACACGTTCCTCGACACAAATGAAATTGAGCGAAAAAGGGGAATTACGATTTTTTCCAAGCAGGCAGTTATAAATTCAGGACATGCCTCTATCACTCTTTTAGACACCCCGGGACATGTCGATTTTGCGGCGGAGACTGAAAGGACATTATCTGTGCTCGATTATGCCATTTTAGTTGTTAGCGGTTCGGACGGAGTGCAAAGCCATACAAGGACAATTTGGGACATGCTCAAAAAACATGGTGTTCCTGTCTTTGTTTTTATTAATAAGCTCGATTTACAGGGAAGCAGCAAAGAACGTGTCATTGAAGAGATGAAAAATGAGCTGGGCGGGAATTTTATTGATTTTAAGCAGGAGAATTCTCTCCTTAAAGAAAATCTTGCTATGTGCGATGAAAAACTTATTGAGGAGTTTTTAGACAGCGGAGATATAGATGAAGAAACACTTTCTATGGCGATAAAAAAGAGAAATATTTTCCCTTGTTTTTCAGGCTCGGCTCTTAAAATGGACGGAGTGAAGGATTTTCTTGTTGCATTTGAAAGGTTAACGCGCCAGCCACCCTCTATGAGTGATTTCGGGGCGAAGATTTTTAAAATAAGTCAGGACGATAAGGGAAACAGGCTTACCTTCATGAAGATAACAGGCGGGAGCCTTAAAGTCAAAAGCATGGTGGAAACTTTTGGCTCAGTTTGTGAAAAGGTGAATGAAATACGCATATATTCAGGCGAAAAATACAAAACAGCGGAAATGGTGCTGCCAGGCTGTGTATGTGCTGTGACAGGTCTTAAAAAGACATCAGCAGGGCAGGGACTGGGTTTTGAAAGAAATGCTGCTTCGCTTACGGCAGAGCCGATTTTTAGCTACAATGTAATTCTTCCCGAGGGCACAGATTTATCTTCAGCTCTTGAAAAGTTTAATCAGCTCCAGCAGGAAGAAACTCAGCTTAAGGTAACGTGGAATGAGCCCTTGAGAAAAATTCAGCTCCGCCTTATGGGAGAAATTCAGCTTGAAGTATTAAAACAAATCATAAAGAAAAGGTTTGATATGGATGTTGAATTTGAAGAGGGCAGTATTGTCTATAAAGAAACAATAGCAAACTCTGTAGAGGGAGTAGGCCATTTTGAGCCTTTAAGGCATTATGCCGAGGTGCATCTTCTTTTGTCGCCGCTTGAGCGGGGAAAAGGCATGCAGTTTGAAACGGACTGCCCCGAGAGCGTGCTTGACAAAAGCTGGCAAAAGCTGATAAGCACGCATCTTATGGAAAAACAGCATATAGGAGTTTTAACAGGCTCGCCTGTTACTGATATTAAAATTACACTCAAATCAGGTGCGGCACATCAAAAGCATACAGAAGGCGGTGATTTCCGTCAGGCGACTTACAGGGCAGTCAGACACGGACTCATGTGTGCTAAATCTATATTGCTTGAGCCGTATTACGATTTTTCGATTGATATTCCCATCGAAAATGTTGGCAGGGCTATGACTGATTTAGACATTTGCGGGGCGGAGTTTTCAGTTTCGCACCCAAACGGCGAAATGACGAAAATTACAGGAAATGCTCCTGCCAATGCTATAAGGGACTATCACAGGCAGATTACTGAATATACACACGGCAGAGGGCGTATGATTTGTAAATTCAGCGGATACGGAGAATGTAAAATGCAAGATGAAGTTATCTCATCTATTGGCTACGATGCAGACAGAGATATGGAAAATACGGCAGATTCTGTTTTCTGTGCACGCGGTGCAGGATTTAACGTCAAGTGGAACGAAGTCACGGATTATATGCATTTAGAGAGCATTTTAAAGCCTGAAAGGGCAGAAGAGAAAGAAAAAACGGCTTTGAGGGCAGGAAATATTCGTGCGACAGATGAGGAGCTTTTAAAAATATTTGAAAACACCTACGGCAAGGTAGAAAGAAGACTCCCGCTTGATGCCATGAGGACAGAAAAAGAGCCAAAAGAGACAAAATATACGCACAAAGCAGGCAAACGTCACGAAAAGGATTATTTGCTCATTGACGGATACAATATAATTTTTGCATGGGACAGACTCAAAAAAATTGCAGAGGGCAGTTTAGAAGATGCAAGGCACAGACTTATAGAGGAAATGTCAGTTTACAAGGTGTTTAAGGGCTGTGAAATTATAATTGTTTTTGATGCATACAAGGTTAAGGGAAACCGAGAGAAAGTAGAGAATTTAAACGATATTACAATTGTTTATACAAAGGAATCCCAGACTGCTGATTCATATATAGAGAGGTGTGCAAAGGAACTGACGAAAAATTATAATGTAACTGTTGCAACGTCAGACAAAGCAGAACAGCTTATAATTTTCGGAAGCGGTGCATACAGAATGCCTGCAAGCCACCTTGAAGATGAGCTTTTAAATGTGCAAAAGGGAGTAAATTTAATTATTAAAAAGTATAATATGGAAACAGAAAATTCAGACTTTTTAAAGGTGCTAAAGGGCAAGCTGAGTGAATGGAAAAAGGAAAATATGTAAGCGCAAAGTGATAATTTATTATCTGAAGACTTTAAACGGAGGAATTTTTTTATGAGGGAAAAACGATGTTGTTTTACGGGACACCGCCCCGAAAAAATGGAGTATAGCGAAAAAGATATAAGACCGCGTCTTAAAAAGGCTATAGAGTGGGCAATAGGAAAAGGAATTGTGACATTTATTACAGGTATGGCCATGGGAACGGACATTT
>SVJO01000046.1 GCA_015068935.1 Oscillospiraceae bacterium | reverse complement strand
TAACCGGCAAAGGTATGAACTACATACCATTTAGCATCTTCAGCCATAATAATACAAAGAAGCAAAAGCTCCCTTTAGCTCCTTTCTTTCAAACTATCAATAACTTTTAGCCAATCAGCATCCAGATACCCTGGAATCCCAAATCGAATAATGCAACCATAACAGCTATGATTACTACTACTAATATAACAATACCTGTATTGTTTCTTACTTGTTTGAAGGTCGGCCATGTTACTTTTTTAATTTCAGATTTTAATTCGCGAAAATACAAGCCGATTTTCTTAAAGAAACCAACTTTTTTTGTTTCACTCATCCTAAGTCACATCCTCTATCAATTTTTAGAAAAACAATACTATTTCGTTTCCTTGTGTGTAGTATGTTTCTTACAGAATCTGCAGTATTTACTCATTTCAATTCTGTCCGGAGTATTTTTCTTATTTTTCATTGTGTCGTAATTTCTCTGTTTGCACTCAGAACATGCTAAAGTAATTTTTGTTCTCATTTTGTGCCCCTCCTTATAAATTATCTATTGGTTATATAGTTAACTTTTCAAAGTTTTTTTACAAAAAAAAAGAACCCCACCATTAAAGGTACAATTCATAATATCACATTTTTATTTATAAGTCAATAGCTATTTTAAAATTTTTCAAAATATTTTAGGCATATTCTATCTGAAGGTTTTCCTCCTTAATAAAATATGCCGTATATGCTGAGTACCCTTAAGGATACTCGGCAGTTTTATTCGCCTTACGGCGAGTGGTATTTGCTTTGCAGGTGATATTACTTCGCAGTGGTATTACCTTCGGTAGTTTATAGGCGAATAAAATATCACTAAAAGCACAGCTTTTAATATCACTTTTGATTTATCAAAAATATCACTCTGTACCAAGTACAGAATATAACTTGTAAAAGTATAAATATTATAGTATAATCATTACAGAGATGATTAAGATGGCGGATAGCGTTTTAAGGGATAAAACAAAGCAATTTGCAAAGGATATTGTTTTCTTAATATACCCTGTCAGTTTCTTCCTATATTAAATTACATTCCACGGATTGATATTTTTTTCAGATTTTATCACTTCAAGCCTTGAGGCAAACTTTTCTGACAGAAGCTTTTTGACTTCATCAATAAAAAGTATTTCCGCGTCGTAGTGCGAAATCTCCAAAAGTGCCATTCCTTTTTCAAAGGCAAGTCTTGCGTGATGATATTTAAAATCACCTGAAATGTAAAGGTCTGCACCTTTAGCGAGAGCATCATATGTAAAATCTCCCCCGCCTCCGCCGCATATTGCCACAGTCTTTATCTTTTTATCCTTGTCCCCAACAACCCTTAAAATATCAAGGGATAGCTCTTTTTTCACATTCTCAGCAAATTCAGACAGAGTCATTTCGCATTTAAGCTCTGCTATTCTGCCGATTGCTCCATCTTGTCCTTCAATTAAAGGAAATATGTTTTCCGTCTGCGCAATTTTTAAAAGCAACGCATCACACAGGCCGCCATCTTTTGCATCGTAGTTTGTGTGCATGCTGTAGAGTGAAATATTATTTCTTATAATCTGCGAAACAGCATCATCTCTAAAAACGCGTTTAATCGGCTTAAATATAAGCGGGTGATGGCTTACTATAAGCTGACATCCCTTGTCATGCGCCTCATCTGCCACTACACAATCAGTATCTAGTGAAACTAAAACTCTTTCTATTTCATCATCTGTGCCCTCTATCAAAAGTCCGACATTATCATAATCCTCTGCTAAATAATCAGGACAGAAAGAATATAAAAAATCTGTAATTTCCTTTAATTTTACCATTTGTCGCACTCTCCTTTAAGCCTTAAAAGCTCTGAAAGCATTTTTTGGGCATACTCTGCCCTCTTATTGTTTTCGTCAGATTTTTCCGCTTTTTTAAGCCCATCATTTACCTTTTTGAACTCATTTATTTTTCTTTCCAAAAACAGCCTGAAAAGTTCATCTTTTTTTTCATATAGCTTTTTTGAAACATGATAAAATACTTCTTCGCACTTTTCTGGTGTGCCTGTCTCAGCCGTAATGACAGTGTAAAGTTTTTCGCCTTCACGCGTCATGAATTCGTCAGTAATTTTATATCCGTTTTTTTCAAGATACCTTCTTAATTCGTCCTCTGCCGTCATCGGCTGGAGCACAAATTTTATGCCTTCTTTTTTTATTTGCGGGGAATCATCCAGAATTTTTGCAATGAGTGTTCCTCCCATGCCCGCAATAATCACCGTATCAGCATCAAATGGTTCAAACTCCTTAAGCCCGTCTGAGAGGCGCGTTGTGATTTTATCACAAAGACCGAATTTTTTAATATTTTCTTCTGCTCTCTTTAGCGGTCCTTTGTTGATGTCTGCAGCTATAGCCCTTTTAGCTCCCTGCTTTAACACCATATATATAGGAACGTAGGCATGGTCTGTTCCTATGTCAAGGACGGCTCTTCCGCCTTTTGCGGCTTGTGTTATCAAAAGGAGTCTCGGCGATAAAAAAGACTCTACAGAAGGTTTTTTTAATGCGTCATTATTTATCATTGTGCGTCCTTTTTCCTGAGCTCAGCACGTTTAATTTTTCCGCCGAGAGTTTTCGGAAGTTCGTCTACAAATTCAATAATTCTCGGATATTTATACGGTGCTGTAACCTTTTTAACATGGTTTTGAAGCTCTTTTGTGAGCTCTTCTGACGGAGTGTATCCCTTGGCTAAAACGACAGTTGCTTTGACAACCTGACCGCGCACAGGGTCGGGTGCGCCCGTTATGGCACATTCAACAACGGAATCATGCTCTAAGAGTGCGCTCTCAACCTCAAAAGGCCCTATTCTGTAGCCTGAGCATTTTATAACATCATCATCTCTTCCTATAAACCAGTAATACCCTTTAGAGTCGCGCCATGCAACGTCGCCCGTATTATAAAAACTGCCTCCTAAATTTTCCTTTGTTCTTTCCTCGTCGTGATAATATCCCACAAAAAGACCTGTCGGCATTTGTTTGTCTATGTTATTTACAATAATTCTTCCCTCTTCACCGTCCTCGCAGATATTTCCGTCTGCGTCAATCAGCTCAATATCATAAAGCGGAGAAGGTTTTCCCATTGAGCCTGGTTTTGGGTCAAACCATTTAAAGTTTGCAAGCATGACAGATGACTCACTCTGCCCAAAGCCCTCGCATAGCTTAAGCCCTGTCAAATCATACCATTTTTTGAACACCTCAGGATTGAGTGGTTCGCCTGCAATACAACAATGCTCAATATGCGAAAGGTCAAACTTTGTTACGTCCTCCTGAAGCATAAATCTGAACATGGTAGGAGGCGCACAAAATGTCGTAACCTTATAATGAGTGATTTTTTCGAGTAATTTCAGCGGAATGAACTTGTCCATATCATACGCAAAAATAACTGCACCGCAAAGCCACTGTCCATATATCTTTCCCCAGCCGAACTTTGCCCAGCCCGAGTCGGAAACGCTCATGTGGAGCTTGTTTTCCTGAACCTGATGCCAGTATTTAGCAGTCACGATATGTCCCAGCGGATATGAAAAATTATGCATAACCATCTTCGGCATACCTGTTGTTCCCGATGTGAAATAAACAAGCATCGGGTCCTCTGTTAATGTTTTTTCATC
>SVJO01000015.1 GCA_015068935.1 Oscillospiraceae bacterium | reverse complement strand
CGGGTTGTTACGCCGCCTTTAACTCTTGCCATATTTTAAACCTCCTAAAAAATCAATTATAAATTATTTGTACGGAATCATCTTTTTGATTACTTTTGCGTTAGCATCGCATGCATATCCGCCTTTTCTGAGATTTCTCTTTCTCTTTGTAGATTTCTTATTCAGGATATGGCTTTTATAAGCATGTTTTAACTTTACTTTTCCGCTTTTAGTGAGAGAAAATCTCTTCGCTGAAGCTCTATGTGTTTTAATCTTAGGCATAACCCTACTCCTTCCGGTTTATATAATATTTTAAGCGCACTGCCTGATAAAAGCAGCTTGCTCATTTAACTTTTTTATTTGGGCGAAATCATGATACTCATGTTTTTGCCTTCAAGTTTTGCAGGTTTATCTGCAGCACCAACCTCACTCAATGCATCTTTAAATCTGTCTAAGAGCTTAGCTCCGAGATCTGAATGACGGATTTCTCTGCCGCGGAATCTAACCGTAACTTTAACCTTATCGCCATCTTTTAAGAATTTAGCGGCGTGATTTACCTTAGTATCAAAATCGTGATCGTCTATTGATGGAGAAACACGAACCTCTTTGATTGACATAACCTTCTGATTCTTTTTAGCTTCTTTCTCCTTCTTCGCCATTTCAAACTTATATTTTCCATAGTCCATAAGTTTGCAAACAGGCGTTTCAGCTTTAGGCGCAATAAGCACCAAGTCAACATTTTTTGAATAAGCCAGTTCCAAAGCATCTGCTGATGACATAATTCCTAGCTGGCCTCCGTCTGAATCGACAACCCTGACCTGAGGGATGCGGATTTCCTCATTGATCATTAATTCATTCTTACTAATGGTAAAAGCACCTCCATAATTTGATTACAAAAAAACGGACAGGCACAAACCTATCCGTAAATATACTGAAAATAAGTATATTGACCGCTTCAGCTGAGCTTTGCGGCGAGAAACGAATAAGTTTCTGCTTCCTGATTCTCTAATATGTTATCACAGTTTTATTATTCTGTCAAGCATTTTTTAAAACTTTTTTATTTTCATTTTAGAAAAAGTACTTTACAAAGGCAAAAAAATATGTTAAAATAATCTGGTCTTGCTGATATAGCTCAGTCGGTAGAGCGCATCCTTGGTAAGGATGAGGCTCGCGGGTTCGATCCCCGCTATCAGCTCCAAAAACGGAACAAGCCCTGCTTGTTCCGTTTTTTATTATTTATTCATTAAATACTCTTTGATTGCTTTAGCGGCAGTTTTCCCTGCTCCCATAGCAGAAATAACTGTCGCTGCCCCTGTTACTGCGTCGCCTCCTGCATAGACACCTTCTTTTGAAGTTAGTCCGTCTTCATTTACAATTATACCGCCTCGGTTATTTACCATTAATCCCTCTGTTGTATCCTTAATGAGCGGATTAGGCGATGTTCCTATCGACATAATAACTGTGTCGACGTCAAAGCAGAACTCAGAGCCTTCAATAGTGACAGGTTTCCTTCTTCCATTCTCATCGGGTTCACTAAGTTCCATTTTAACAGCTTTCATGCCTGTAACAAACCCGTTTTTGGGGTCACGCGGATCATCAGGATTATTATAACCCAAGATTTCCACAGGATTTGTCAGGAGCTTAAAGATAACCCCTTCTTCCTTGGCATGTTCTACCTCTTCCTTTCTTGCAGGAAT
Organism: Oscillospiraceae bacterium; assembly: GCA_015068935.1. Classification (GTDB taxonomy): domain Bacteria; phylum Bacillota; class Clostridia; order UBA1381; family UBA9506; genus SIG437. The sequence continues at coordinate 27,930 of SVJO01000015.1, read as the reverse complement.
CTCATCCATGGAACGTCTGTAAACTATATAAACATTTTCAGCACCTAAGCGCAGTGCCGTTCTTGCAGCATCCATTGCAACGTTTCCACCGCCGACAACAGCAACGTTTCCGCCCTTCATAATCGGAGTCTGGCTATCGCCTTTGTATGCCTTCATGAGATTGCTTCTTGTCAGAAATTCATTAGCTGAATATACTCCCTTTAAAGACTCCCCGGGAATATTCATAAAAGCCGGAAGTCCTGCACCTGAGCCTATGAATACTGCCTCAAAACCCATGTCAAAGAGTTCATCTACAGTAAGCGTTTTACCGATAACCACATTAGTTTCAATTTTAACACCTAAGTCTTTTAATGTTTCAACCTCTTTAGAAACGATTTTCTTAGGCAGACGGAATTCAGGTATGCCGTAGACAAGCACACCTCCCGCCGTATGAAATGCCTCATACACCGTCACTAAAAAGCCCTCTTTTGCTAAATCTCCTGCACATGTCAAACCAGAAGGTCCCGAGCCTACTATCGCAACCTTGTGACCATTTGATAAAGGTGTTTTAGGTTTTTCTTTTATATTTTCATTGTGCCAGTCGGCAACAAATCTCTCCAGATATCCTATTCCTACAGGCTCAAATTTTATTCCCAGAGTGCATTTACTCTCACACTGAGTTTCCTGAGGACAAACACGTCCGCACACAGCAGGCAGAGAAGAAGATTTCGTAATCTCCTGATATGCACCTTCAAAATCGCCGTCTTTTATATGCCCTATAAAATCAGGTATATTGATATTTACAGGACAACCTGCTACACAGGGCTGATTCTTACAGTTTAAACACCTCTCAGCCTCGCCGATTGCCATTTCCTTTGTATAACCCAGAGCAACCTCTGAGAAATTATGCTTTCTTTTTTGAGGTGCCTGAGCAGGCATCTCATGTTTTTTAGGATTAACAGCCACTTAGGTCCCCTCCTTAAGCTTTTTTGAATAAATTACAGCTTTCTTCGTAGGCATGACGCTCAAAATCTGCGTACATCCTTCCTCTTGACATAGCCTCATCAAAATCTATTTCGTATGCATTAAACTCAGGTCCGTCAACACACGCAAATTTTGTAATTTTCTTTCCGTCCTGATTCAGTGTGAGGCGGCAGCCTCCGCACATTCCCGTGCCGTCAATCATTATAGGATTCATTGAAGCCGTCACAGGCACTGAAAATGGTTTAGCTGCAAGAGTAACAAACTTCATCATAATCAATGGTCCGATTGTGATTATCATATCAAACCTTTCCCCTGCTTCAAGCATTTCTTTAAGCGGAACAGTAACATTGCCCAAACGTCCGTACGAACCGTCATCTGTCATTAAAATCATTTTGGAGGAGCATTTTCTGAATTCATCTTCTAAAATCACAAGATTTTTATCACGAAAACCTATAATACTTGTAACCTCAGCTCCAAGGCGGTGAAATTCCTGAGCAACAGGCATAGCAATAGCACATCCCACGCCTCCGCCTACAATACAAACCTTTTTTATACCTTCTGTGTGGGTTGCTTTCCCCAAAGGTCCGACAAAGTCTGAAATGGACTCACCTTCAGCTTTATTATTAAGTCTTGCAGTTGTCCCTCCGACAATTTGAAAAATAATCTTAACCGTTCCTTCTTCCTTGTTTGTTCCTGCAACTGTGAGAGGAATTCTTTCTCCGTCTTCATCAACACGCAGTATAATAAACTGCCCGGGCTTTGCCTTTGCAGCTACTAAAGGTGCTTCAATCTCCATCTGCGTTACAGTTGAGTTAAGCTCCTTTTTTCTCACAATTTTGTACACAATCCTGTCCCTCTTTCCTGTTTATAGTCTGACTGTTTTTAGTTACATACACAATAATTATAGCATATCTCCTTTTTAATGTAAATAATGCTTTGCAAAATTTTCATTAACTTGTTGCTCATGTTAAAGTTATCTGTTCCTGTTTTTCAAAAATCCCTGACTTTTCAAATGCCTTCATAGGCTGAGAAGCAACATTTTCAAATACTACATCCACGTCGTTTTCTTTACATTTTCCGAGAAATTCTGAAAGTCTGTGCATCGCCGATGCATCAACAGCAGAAACAGAGCTCATATCCAAGACAACTGTCTTGGTGTTTTCATTTATATCAAGCTCAGCTATCTTATCACATACCGCAAAGAAAAGCGCGCCGCTTATCTTGAAAATTTCCTTCTTCTCATCATCGCTTCCTTTTCTTTCGACTTCTGCCACACCCGACATGCGCCACATAAAAAGCACAGCCGCCAAAACAATTCCGACACAGATAGCAACAACAAGGTCAAATACAACTGTCAGCACAAATGTTGTTAAAAGTACGCAAATATCACTTTTTGGTGATGTTTTGATAAGATGGACAAACTCTCTCCATTCACTCATGTTATATGCTACAACAAACAAAATTGCAGCAATAACGGGCATAGGAATAAGTTTGGCATACGGCATTAAAACAACAAGCACCAAAAGAAGAACAATAGCATGTACAACAGCTGCAACAGGAGTCCTACCCCCGTTTTTGACGTTTGCTGCTGTTCTTGCAATAGCGCCCGTTGCAGGAATGCCGCCAAAGAGTGCCGAGACAATATTTCCCGCTCCCTGCCCTATGAGCTCTGCATTAGAGTTATGTTTAGCTCCAATCATGCCGTCAGAAACAACGCATGAAAGAAGCGATTCAATAGCCGCTAAGACTGCAATAGTAAACGCATCAGGAATTACAGACTTAACCGTCTCAAACGAAAATGACGGAACAGAAAAAGCAGGAAGCCCCGAAGGAATATTTTCAAACTGTGTCCCTATTGTGCTCACATTCATGTCAAAAACCTTTACTATAGCTGCACAAACTATAACAGCTATCAATGAAGGCGGAATTTTATTTACGCCTTTGATTTTCGGCCAGACAATTAAAATCACAAGTGCTAAAACACCAATTAAAATTGCCCATGGATTGAAAGTTTCAAAACAAAGCACTGCTTCTTTGAGTTTTTCTAAAGTCTCAATCGGTGAATGATTAAATGAAAGCCCAAAGAAATCTTTAAGCTGACCTATAACAAGTGTCACGGCAATACCTGTAGTAAAGCCTGTTGTTATTGTAAATGGAATAAATTTAATCAATTTGCCAAACCTTAAAAGTCCCATGGCAATAAGTATCACACCTGCCATGAGTGTCGCAAGGACCAAACCTTCCATGCCGCTTTTTGCCACAATTCCTGCAACAATAGTTGCAAATGCTGCAGTCGGCCCTGAAATCTGCACATTGCTGCCACCTAAAAGAGCAATAACAAATCCTGCAAAAATTGCCGTATATAATCCCCTTTCAGGTGTAACGCCCGAGGCTATAGCAAGGGCAATAGAAAGCGGAAGCGCAATAATCGCAACAACAATTCCTGCAACTATATCCTTCCCCATCTGATTTTTACTGTATCCTTTAAGACACGAAATAAGTTTTGGTTGTAAATCTCCCATTAAAATCCGACCTTCTTTTCTTTTATTAGACATAAATTGCCTCAAATATTTTAACAAAGTTTTTTCTTATTGTCAATGGCAGAGGCTCCTGCATCTTGACATTTGTCAAAAAAACATATAAAATGACTTGTTGTACGAAAATCTTTTAACGTGTGGTGTATATATGAAAAATCAAAAACTCAAAGGAAATATGATACTGCTTCTGACTGCGCTTATATGGGGATTTTCCTTTATTTCACAGAGCAAAGGTGTTGAGCAGATTTCTCCTCTTGCCTTTAACGGAATACGCAGCATGCTTGGCGGTCTTTTTTTGCTTCCTGTAATCTTTTTACTTGACTCAAGAAAAAGACGTAAGGGTGCTAGCGTACATAAATATGATAAGACTCTTTTAAAAGCAGGTATAATCTGCGGAACTCTCCTTTGTATAGCAAGCACATTGCAGACAGCAGGCATGGTCTATACAAGCCCTGGTAAATCCGCCTTTATTACAGCGCTTTATATGGTGATTATCCCTATAATTTCGCTTTTTACAGGAAAAAAACCAAGACCTGTTATTTTTGTGTCTGTTTTAATTGCTGTTTTTGGGCTATATTTAATGTGTATAGACGAAAGTCTTTCAATTAATAAAGGTGATGTTTTAACCTTTTTCTGTTCTTTTGCTTTTGCATGCCATATTCTTGTTATTGACTACTATTGCCCAAAAGTCGACGGGGTTAAGCTTGCCTGCTCACAATTTTTTGTGTGCGGATTTATAAATCTGTTTTTTATGTTTATGACAGATATTCCCAAAATCCCGCAAATTTTAAACTGTTGGTCTTCTATTGGTTATTCGGGCATAATGTCGTGCGGTGTTGCCTACACTTTGCAGATTGTCGGCCAGAAATATACAGATCCAACCTCTGCGTCAATTATCATGAGCTTAGAATCAGTGTTTGCAACACTCTCTACTGTAATTCTCATTGCTCTTGGCTGGAACCTGACGGGCGGAGCACTTACAATACGTGAAATATCAGGATGCGTGCTTATGTTTGCAGCAATAATTTTAGTACAACTACCCGAAAAACAGAAAAAAGAAACCATTGCGTAAAATTTATATAAGATGCAAAATATGTCGAAAAAACTTGACAATGGCATCTTGCTATGTTAACATAAAGTAAATAAATTATGAACACCCTTTGTAAAAAGCTTTATGTATATATTGCATAGCGCTATCAATTTAACCTTGCAGCATGAGAGCGTTTAGTTGCCCTCATGCTTTTTTAATAATTTATATAATTTTAAGGAGGTCTTTATGAAGAAAGGTATAATAGGAAAAGCAATTGCTATTGTTTGCATCATAGCAATTATAGTTGCAGGCTCACTTATGGTAAAAACAAACTCTACTGTAACTTGTGAGACTTGCGAAGGAGAAGGCTTTATTTATGTTGTTTTCTGTAATGATTGCAAAGGTAGTGGCGTGACAGCCGAAGAAACATGCTCCTCATGTGAGGGCGAAGGTGCTGTTACTGCTTTAGCAGGAGATGTCTCCTTTATAACAGACAGTGAAACCCTGCAAAAATCAGAAACAAAATGCGAGGAATGTGCAGGAAGCGGTGAAGTTACTGCTTCAAGCAATTATCATGCTACTATTTTAGCTCTTTTACCACCTCTTGTTGCTATTGCTCTTGCATTAATTACAAAAGAAGTATATTCATCACTCTTTATAGGTATTTTACTTGGCGGACTGTTATGTTCTAACTTCAATCCTGTAGGCACTGTTGACTACCTGTTAAATGACGGTATTATCTCTGCCGTTTCAGGAACTGCAGGCATTTTCATTTTCCTTGTTATTCTCGGTGCAATAGTTGCTCTTGTTAACAGGGCAGGCGGCTCGGCAGCATTCGGACGTTGGGCAGAGACACATATTAAGTCCCGTGTCGGTGCAATTATTGCAACATTTATTCTAGGTGTTTTAATTTTTATTGACGACTATTTCAACTGTCTTACAGTTGGAAGTGTTATGCGTCCTGTAACTGACAGACATAAAATTTCACGTGCTAAGCTTGCATATATTATAGATGCAACAGCAGCACCTATCTGTATGATAGCGCCTGTTTCATCATGGGCTGCGGCAGTTTCTGAATTTACTAAGGGAACAGGATATTCGGGAATTGAGCTTTTTATAAGAGCAATACCCTATAACTTCTATTCTCTTTTATCTCTTGTTTTCATCATCGCAATCGCTTTGATGAAATTTGATTACGGTCCGATGAAACTGCATGAATTAAATGCCATAAATAAAGGCGACCTCTTTACAAGCGGAGAAGATGATATTGAAGATGCCGAAAGTACAGAAGCAAACCCCAAGGGAAGGGTAATCGACCTTTTATTCCCTGTTATTATGCTTGTTATATTCAGCATACTCGGTCTTCTCTACGTAGGGGGCTTTTTCTCAGGGGAAAGCTTCGTTAACGCATTTGCCAACACAGATGCAACTGTAGGTCTGCCGTGGGGTGCCCTTATCGCTCTTATAATTACTATCATATACCTTATTTTAAGAAAAACTGTTTCTTTTAAAGAGTCTATGGCATGCATTCCCAAGGGATTTATTGCAATGGTTCCTGCAATACTCATTTTGACATTTGCTACAGCCCTCAAAAACTTAACACGTGTGCTCGGCGCAACAGAATATGTTGATATTGTTATGCATTCAGCCGCAACAGGCTTTGCAAACTTCCTGCCCGCAATTATCTTTATCGTTGCGTGCATACTTTCCTTCTCAACAGGAACATCTTGGGGAACATTTGGTATTTTAATCCCGATTGTTGCAGCTATCTTTGAGCCTGGAAGCGAGCTTTTGATTATTGGTATGTCAGCTTGTCTCGCAGGTGCTGTTTGCGGAGACCACTGCTCACCTATTTCGGATACGACAATTATGTCCTCTGCGGGAGCGCAGTGCAACCACTTAAACCACGTTTCTACACAGCTTCCATACGCAATCACAGTTGCAGCTGTTTCATTCGTTGTTTATCTGCTTGCAGCATTTATACAGAATGCATACGTACTTCTTCCGACAGGAATTGTCCTTATAATTGCAGTTCTCTTTGCAATCAAAATGATGACAAAAAAACAGTAAATTAAAATAATATTATTTAAGAAATTACGGGCATGTAAAATCACATTTTACATGCCCGTTTTTAATTTTAAATAAATCTTTAATTAAAGCTATAAATTTTTTTGTTGCCGCCTTTTTTGTTTCAATTTAATTTTCTTTATCTTAATAAAAAATATTTTTTTATTTTTATAAAAAAAAGCACTTGACAGAAAGCACACAACACTATATAATGTTAATATCAGCACTTTTAATACAATATCTTGTGTAATCGATTTATAAAAAGAAAAAGCGATTTAAACCGCATTTTTACTGATGAAACGGGGGAAATAAAATGAAAATTATTAAACGAAACGGCTCAGAAGTTAACTTTGATGAAAATAAAATTCTCGTTGCCATCACCAAGGCAAATGAAAGCGTTCCCGAAAGCGACAGAATGACAGAGCTCCAGATAAAAAGAATTACTGAATCTGTTGTTATTGCGTGTGAAAATTTCGGAAGGGCTCCCTCGGTCGAGGAAATTCAGGACTTAGTTGAGAAAAAAATTATGGCTCATGGTGCTTTTGAGGTGGCTAAAAGCTATATTACTTACAGATACACTCGTTCACTTGTCAGAAAAAGCAATACGACAGATAACAAAATTCTTTCTCTGATAGAATGTAACAATGAAGAAGCAAAGCAGGAAAATTCAAACAAGAATCCTGTTGTTAACTCTACGCAAAGAGATTACATGGCAGGCGAGGTGTCTAAAGACCTCACAAACAGAATTCTTCTTCCCCCTGATATTGTCGAAGCACACGAAGAAGGACTTATTCATTTCCATGACTCAGACTATTTTGCACAGCATATGCATAACTGCGATCTCGTTAATTTAGAGGATATGCTCCAGAACGGCACGGTAATTACAGGTACACTCATCGAAAGACCTCATAGCTTTTCTACAGCATGCAATATAGCCACACAGATTATTGCTCAGGTTGCTTCCAACCAGTATGGCGGTCAATCCATTTCGCTTGCTCACCTGGCACCTTTTGTTGAAATATCAAGACAGAAAATAATGAAATCAGTGCGCAGAGAAATCAGTGAGATGGGCGTCGATGTAAGTGAAGAAATGATAAAAGCCCTTACGGAAAAGAGAGTCCGCGAAGAAATAAAAAAAGGTGTCCAGACTATTCAATATCAGGTTGTAACTCTGCTTACAACAAACGGACAGGCTCCTTTTGTTACTGTATTTATGTACCTCGGCGAAGCAAAGAACGAGCAGGAAAAGAAAGACCTTGCGCTTATTATAGAAGAGGTTTTGCATCAGCGCCATCTGGGAGTGAAAAATGAAAAGGGTATATGGGTAACACCTGCCTTCCCAAAACTCATATATGTTCTTGAAGAGGATAATATTCACGAAAATTCTCCATACTATTATCTTACAGAGCTTGCTGCTAAATGTACAGCCAAACGCATGGTTCCCGACTATATCTCAGAAAAGAAAATGCTTGAACTCAAAGTCGACAAAAATGGCGAAGGTCACTGCTATACATGCATGGGCTGCAGAAGCTTTTTGACTCCTTATGTTGATGAAAACGGAAAGCCTAAATATTATGGCAGATTTAATCAGGGTGTTGTCACAATTAATCTTGTTGATGTTGCTCTTTCATCAGGCGGTAACCGCGATAAATTCTGGAAAATCTTTGACGAACGCTTAGAGCTTTGTCACAGAGCGCTGATGTGCCGTCATGAAAGATTAAAAGGCACCGTAACAGATGCTGCTCCGATTCTCTGGCAGCATGGTGCCCTCGCAAGACTGAAAAAAGGAGAAACAATAGACAAACTGCTCTACGGGGGATACTCTACAATATCTTTAGGATATGCAGGTCTTTATGAATGTGTAAAATATATGACGGGCAAGAGCCATACTGACCCTTCAGCTACTCCGTTTGCCCTTGATGTAATGCACAAAATGAACGAAGCATGCCGCACATGGAAAGCAGAGCACAACATAGATTTCAGTCTCTATGGTACACCTCTTGAGTCTACAACATACAAATTTGCAAAATGTCTCCAGCGAAGATTTGGCATAATCAAAGGTGTAACTGACAAAGGCTATATCACAAACAGCTATCATGTTCATGTAACAGAAGACATCAACGCGTTTGATAAACTCCGCTTTGAAGCACAGTTCCAACACCTTTCACCAGGCGGTGCTATAAGCTACGTTGAGGTTCCCAATATGCAGGATAACATAGAAGCTGTTTTAGAAGTTATGAAATTTATATATGACAATATCATTTATGCAGAGCTTAATACCAAAAGTGATTATTGTCATGAATGCGGCTACGAAGGCGAAATTGAGATTGCAGAAGATGATGGAAAGCTCATCTGGAGATGCCCGAACTGCGGAAACGACAACCAGGATAAAATGAATGTCGCAAGACGTACCTGTGGTTATATCGGCACTCAATACTGGAATCAGGGCAGAACTCAGGAAATAAAAGAAAGGGTGCTTCATCTGTAAAATGTATTACGGACAGATAAAAAATTGCGATATTGCTAACGGGGAGGGCGTCAGGGTAAGTCTTTTCGTCTCAGGCTGCAGAAACAGATGCGAAGGCTGTTTTCAACCTGAAACATGGGATTTTTTATATGGAAACCCTTTCACTAAAGAAACTGAAGCTGAAATAGTTAAACTGCTTGAGCCTGACTATATAAAGGGACTGACAATTCTCGGAGGAGAGCCGTTTGAGCCTGAAAACCAACGTGATTTAGCTCCATTTGTAGAAAAAGTAAAATCACTTTTCCCAAATAAAAATATATGGATTTTTTCAGGATATACATTAGAGGAACTTTTAAAGGACGGCTCACGCGCAAGATGCGAGGCAACTGATAAACTGCTTTCTATGACAGATGTTTTGGTAGATGGAAGGTTTGTTCTGTCGCTAAAGGATATATCATTAAAATTCCGAGGTTCTAAAAACCAAAGGATATTAGACGTTCCCGAAAGTCTAAAACAGGGAAAACCTATTGAATTCTATAAATAAATTAAAAAAAGTTACTGCACAAAATTAGTTTGCTTTGCGCAGTAACTTTTTTATTTCACTCTGTTTTTTATAGTTCTTTGAGCATCTTTTCAAGAATTTCTACAGCATCTTCAATACAACCGTCACATGACCTAATTCCTTCGCCTTTTAATCTGCTGCATATTACTGTACAGTTTTTCTTTTCAAATTCCTCAATCATTCTGCGTGCAAGAGCATAGCTTTCCGCTTTGTTTGTTTGGGGCAGAGCATCTTTTCCCCTGCTCTTTTTAAGTCCTGCTAAAATTACCATAGCACTTACTGCACCGCAAACACCGCCAGTTCCCATTCCGCCGCCAAAAGCCTCGGAAATTCTGTAAAGCTCGTCCTCTGTAAACTCTGTAGCATCTGCAAACTGGCAAAGAACTGCCTGCGCACAGTTATAGCCACTTTTATGTTTTTTTACCGCCGATTCAGCCTTGTTCATATTTTCCTCCCTGAAATTGTTTTTTATAAATTTATCTGCTGATGTTAAAACGTCCTTTGCGTTTTGAAACTGTAAAATTCCAATAGCCTCATCATAGCTTAAAAGTCTTGCGCTTTTAAGTTCCTTTTCCTGAGGAATTATCTCTTGTTCCTCAAATTCTGCAAGAAAATATACAACCTTTTTTGTAACGCCTTTTTTTCTCGGAAGCGGATATTGTTGCTCTACCCTGAATCCATCAATGAAATCAGGACTGAGTCCCGTTTCTTCAAATATCTCGCGGATAGCCGTCTCCTTTTCAGTCTCGTTCCCCTCCATATGACCTTTAGGAAAGCCAAATATACCTTCTCTTGATTCAATTATAAGATAACGCACGTCACCTGATGCGCGGCTAAAAACAACTCCCCCGCAGGATTTTTCATATTTCATAAGTAAATCCTCCACCAAATTTATATGACCATTCCGCCATTTGGACTAATTACCTGTCCCGTCAAAAAATCGCCTCCACCTGATGCTAAGAATAAAACAGTTTTTGCAATATCATCGGGAGTTCCTATGCACCCAAGCGGTGTTTCATCTTTTAAAGCAGAAATATCTTCCTGCGAAAGAGACGCACACATATCTGTTTCAATAACTCCCGGGGCAACACAATTTACAGTGATGCCCGAGGGTCCGAGCTCCTTTGCCAGTGCTTTTGTTAATCCAATCACCGCAGCCTTCGAAGCAGAATAATGGACCTCACACGAAGCCCCTGTAATTCCCCATATAGAAGAAATATTAATAATTTTTCCGCTCTTTTTATGTATCATATAAGGAAGGGCGGCTTTAGTACAGTTAAATATACCTTTGACGTTAACTGAAAACATATCGTCCCATTCCTCTTCTGTTATGTCGGTAAACATTTTAGCTTGCGCAATGCCTGCATTATTTACTAAAATGTCAACTCCCCCGAACTCATTCTGAATCTGGCTGAACATAAGCTCGACATCGCTCTTTTGGGAAACATCGGCACAGATTATGCTTGCTCCAAGTTCTTTTGCCAAAACCTCTGCCGCATCTTTTGACTTATTATAATTTATTATGACTCTATATCCGTTTTCAGCAAAAATTCTTGCTGTCTGTGCACCAATTCCACGCGATGCACCTGTTATTAATACAGTTTTCATAGTTTATTTCAGCGTGACAACTGTCACACCATGCTCTCCTTCTCCATATTTACCTGCACGGTAGTCTTCAACACACCTGTGCTTTCTTAAATAGTCTGTAATTCCTGCCCTAAGCGCACCTGTACCTTTTCCGTGAATTATAGTAATTGTTTTAAGTGATGCCATAACAGAATCGTCTATAAATTTATCCACCGCCATGATTGCTTCGTCTACCATCATTCCGCGAAGGTCTATTTCTGTTTTTGCCTCTTTTGTTTTTCCGCCTGAGAATATTGTTTTAGCCTTTTTTTGCTCTTTATAGGTGCTTTCTTCCTTAATCCTCACAAGGTCTGATACATGCACTTTAATTTTCATTATTCCTGCCTGAACCAAAAGATTGCCTGAAGCATCAGGAGTGTTTAACACAGTAGCCTCATTGTCAAGAGAAAGAATTTTAACTGTCTCGCCTTCTTTTAAATTTTTAGGGGGCTTTGTGTTTATTTTCTTTTCTGCATTGCCCGTTTTCGAAATTTTTTCTCCCTGCTCTCTTAATGCGTCTTTAGTGCGGTTTATCGCATCTGCGGCTTCTTTTACACTCGCGTTTGCTTTAATTTCACGAAGCTCTCTTAATACACGCTGCGATTCTTCTTTTGTTGTTTCTAAAATTCTCAGAGCCTCTACTCTTGCTTCTTCAAGCTGTTTTTTTGTTTTAATATCTGCATCGCGCACCGCCGCCTTCGCCTTATCCATCATGATTTTAGCATCACGTATCATAGCCTGAGCTTTGCTTTTTTGCCTTTCTGATTGCTGTCTGTTCTCTTCAAGGCTTGCAAGCACATCTTCAAGTTTTGTGCTTTCCTCACCTATATGCTTTGCCGCTCTTTCTATTATTGCCTCATCTAAACCAAGCCTCTTTGAGATTGCAAACGCATTACTCTTTCCCGGAACACCAATCAAAAGTTTATATGTCGGCGAAAGAGTCTTTATATCAAATTCACATGATGCATTGATAACGCCCGGAGTTGAAAGCGCAAACATTTTAAGCTCGCTGTAATGGGTTGTTGCCGCAACACGCGCACCCTTTTCCCTCAGAAACTGGAGAATTGACATGGCAAGCGCCGCACCTTCTGTAGGGTCTGTCCCTGCACCAAGCTCATCTGCAAGCACCAATGTTTTATCATTTACCTTTTTTAAAATTCCCACAAGATTTACTATATGCGAAGAAAAAGTCGATAAACTCTGCTCTATGCTCTGTTCATCGCCAATGTCAGCAAACACGTCTGAAAAAAACGAAATTTCACTTGAGTCTAGAGCTCCTATATGCAGCCCCGAAAGTGCCATTAATGTAAAAAGCCCCAGAGTTTTTAAGGAAACTGTTTTACCGCCTGTGTTTGGTCCCGTAATTACAAGTGTATCAAATTCCCCGCCTAAAAATATATCAACAGGCACAACCTTTTCTGTATCAAGGAGAGGATGCCTGCCTTTTTTTATTGAAATGTATCCTCTGTCATTCAATTTCGGAGCTACTGCATTCTGGCTGACTGAGAGCTTGGCTTTTGCAAAAATAAAGTCCAGTTCATAAATGATTTTTGTATTTCCCTCTATAACATCTGCAAACTGAGCGCAAAATGCAGAAAGCTGGGCTATTATTCTTTCAATCTCCTTGCGCTCTTCACCATAAAGGGAAGAAAGAGAATTTGTAAGCTCTACAACTGCTATTGGCTCAACAAAGATAGTTGCACCCGAAGATGAAGAATCATGCACTATTCCCGGTACTTCATTCTTGCATTCTGCCTTTACAGGCACAACAAATCTGTCGCCTCTCGTTGTAATAATAGGCTCCTGAAGAGCTTTCTGATATTTCTGCGAAGAAATTACAGAATTTAAAACTTCTCTTATTTTAGCTGTCTGCGTTTTAATTTTTCTTCGTATTGCAAAAAGCTCGCTTGATGCCGAATCAGCGATTTCCTCTTCTGAAATTATAACATCATCTATTCGTTTTCGCAAATCAAGCAGACTGTCAATCTGCATTGAAAGGGACGTTACAGTTCCGCTCTCTAAAAGCTTGTCCTCCTGAATATATCTTTTTATCGCAGATGAAACCAAAGACAAATCACGAAGAGCAATCAGCTCTCTGACAGTCATCACACCGCCCATTAAAGCGCGCTTTGATGCCTCGGTTACATTTGTGATTTTAAGCGACTGAGGATTACCTCTCCTCAAAATAATACCGACGCCTTCGGTGGTATCTGCAAGAAGTTTTTCCGCCACAGAAAAACTATCAGCAGGCTCTAAGGAAAAAATTCTGTCCTTAACCTCCTGATTATCTGTATGCTGTGCAAGCAATTTTAAAATTTTATCAAATTCGAGTGTCTTAAAAACTTTTTTATCCATTAATTCTTTTTAATTCTGAAAAGGGGTTGTTTAAAAAAATTTTTAACAACCCCTTTTTCACAATTACAGCTCTCCTAATAATTTATTGATATCTTCATGCGAAACATTTGAAAGAAATGTTGTCTCCATGCCTTCTGTTCTTTCGAGATATTCTCTAGCGAGTTCTGCTTTGCCTGCTGCTTTTGCCGCTAAAGCCGCGTTATAATAAGCCTCTATAAAAGAAGGGTTTTTCTTCATAACCTTTTCAGCATACGAAAAAGCTGTTTCCCTGTCTCCTTTTAGGTTATAGAGCTGGACCATATTATCTAAAATTACAGCATCATCACTGTTATATTCTATTGCCTCTAAGTTAAACTCTTCTGCTTTTTTTATGTCTCCCAAAACAATATAAAGATATCCTATGCTGCCATAAATCGTAGAATTTTTATAATTTGGAAAAATCTCTAAAAGCTCTTCCAATGCCTCCTGCTCTCTGCCTGTTTTCATGAGCACAAGGGCATGATGCGACTTGGCAAGATACTTTTCTTCCATGCTTGCTTTTCCAAAACCAAGCACACTGGATAAAACCTCCTCAGACTTGTCCGTTTTTCCTTCCCTGAGCAGATAATATGCATATGTTACCTTCTGTTTTACGTTCATGCCATGCTTAAAACCACGTTCAAACCAGTTTAATGATTTACACTTTTCGCCTTTAGCATAGTTCCTGTAAGCAAAAATCATGCACAGACTCGTAAATTTTTTAATGTAAAGCACAGTCAGAAAAATAAGTGTTGCAAAAAAGCCTATAGCAACGCCCGATGTAATATATAACCATATAATAAATAAGGCAGCTATAAACATTAATAAACCAAACATAGTTAATACCCCCGATTTAAATTTCATCCAAGCTCAGATAAAATTATCCAATAACTCTGTAAAGCTGGGATGCAGTATCCTTTGATACGTGCTCTAAGACTTCAAGCACTTCAAACTTTGTTATTTTTTCACCAAAACGAAGCTCTAAAACATCGCCGACTTTAACATCATACGAAGCCTTTGCAATATTTCCGTTAACTGAAACTCTCCCTGAGTCACATGCCTCATTTGCTATGGTTCGTCGTTTTATTATTCTTGAAACCTTTAAAAATTTATCAAGACGCATTTTCTCCTCCAGATTAGCAGGATTAAATTGCTGTAAATCCTACTTTTTTACGCACTTTTCTCATTGTATGTTCTGCAATTTTCTTTGCAATTTCAGCGCTTTCTTTATATATCTTTTCCACGTAGTCCTTGTTTTTAGCAAGGTATTCATATTTTTCCCTTACTGCTTTGAGTTCACATGCAACAGTCTCGCCTACTGCAAGTTTAAAGTCGCCATATCCTTTTCCGTCAAATTCCTCTTCTGCTTCTTTTAAAGTCTTTCCCGTAACGGCGCAGTAAATTGAAAGCAGATTTGTAACACCCGGTTTATCGGGAGATGCCTTGATTTCGCTTCCTGAATCTGTTACTGCACGTTTGAATTTTCTTATAATGTCATCATAGGAATCCAAAAGTGATATGAAACCATTTGGATTCGGGTCTGATTTAGACATTTTATTCTCAGGAGTCTGCAGACTCATAACTCTTGAGCCCGCCTTGCCTGTATATGCCTCAGGTATAGTAAATGTGTCGCCGTAATGGTGATTAAATCGCTGTGCGATATCGCGTGTTATTTCAAGGTGCTGCAATTGATCATTTCCAACAGGCACAACATCAGCCTGATAAAGCAAGATGTCTGCTGCCATCAACACGGGATATGTAAAAAGTCCAGCATTAATATTATCGGCATGCTTTTGTGATTTTTCCTTAAACTGAGTCATTCTTGAAAGCTCGCCCATTTGTGTATTACATGAAAGTACCCACATAAGTTCTGCATGCTGGGGAACATGTGACTGAAAAAACAGAAGCGATTTTTCAGGGTCTATTCCGCAGGCGATATACTGCATCAAAACATCTAAACTTCTTTTTCTTAAATCAGCAGGCACCTGACGAACAGTTATTGCGTGCATATCCATAACAGGATACATACATTCATACTCATCCTGAAGACCAATCCAGTTTTTCAGCGCTCCAAGATAATTTCCGAGTGTCAGTTCGCCTGAAGGCTGCATGCCTGAAAAAATTCTTTTTTTCTTATCCATAACAATTTCCTTTCACTAACCTAAAATCAGTCAAATTTTGATTTTAAAAGCTCACCTAATATTTCAATTCCCTTAATTATTTTCTCGTCAGGCATTGTTGAATAATTAAGCCTGAATGAGTTGCACGGCTTATCAATATCTGTCATGAATGTATTCCCAGGAACAAAAGCAACCTTTTTTTCTACAGCCTCTTTCATGAGAGAAAGTGTATCTGTTCCTTCAGGCAGTGTAACCCAGATGAAAATTCCTCCTTCAGGACGTGTGTATGTAACACTTTTAGGGAAACACTTATCCATGCATGAGAGCATCAACTCGCATCTGTGCTTATAAATATCTCGGCTTTTTGCGATAGATTCATCTATATCATATTCTTTTAAATATCTTGCAGCAATCATCTGCGAGAAAACGTTTGTGTGAACATCTGTCGCCTGCTTGCCTACTACAATTTTTTCAGCAAGTCCTTTGTCAAATACCATATATGCAAGACGAAGACCGGGTGAAAATACTTTTGAAAATGAGCCAATATAAACAACGTGACCTGTCTTGTCAAGAGATTTTATTGTCGGCACATCTTCCCCCGTAAAACGAAGCTCACCGTATGGGTTATCTTCCATTATTATTACATTATATTTCTGCGCCAGAGCAAGCATCTTTTTTCTTGTCTCTAAACTTGCCGTATTTCCTGACGGATTTTGGAATGTAGGAATTGTGTATATCATCTTGATGTTTTTATGCTTTTTAAGCGTCTCTTCAAGAATGTCTGTATCCATTCCGTTTTCATTTGTAGGAACTCCGTAAAGCTCAGCCTTATATGTTCTGAAGGTGTTTAAGCAACCTATAAAGCTCGGCTCTTCGCAAACAACACCGTCGCCTTCATTTATCAGGACTTTTGTTAAAAGGTCTGCACCCTGCTGAGAGCCTGAAACAATAACCATTTCATTTGCTGTCATGTCTATATTAAACTTTTCTTCAAGTCTTTTTTTAATTTCTTCCATTAGTGGCGCATAGCCTTCAGAAATTCCGTACTGCAAGGCTGTAACCGGTTCTTGTGTCAAAATGTCTTCGCAAATTTTTTTAATAGCTTCAACAGGAAAGCTTTCAGGAGCAGGAAGTCCGCCTGCAAAGCTTATTATATCAGGCTTTCCTGCTACTTTGAAAATTTCACGTATAGCAGAAGCCTTAACGCCTTTCATTTTTTCTGAAATCATACTTTCATAATTCATTACAATAACCCCGCTTTCTGATTTATCCCAAAAAATGTCTTGCCATTTTCCATTGTGATTCTGGCAAGCTTTTCTATAGAAATTCCTTTTATATCTGCTATAGCCTCCAGAGTTTTTATAACATTTAAAGGATTATTTCTTTTTCCTCTGTACGGCTCAGGCGCAAGATACGGCGAATCAGTCTCAATAAGCAACCTCTCCAGCGGGACTGTCTTCGCTGCTTCGTGCACTTTTTTTGCATTTTTAAATGTTACTGTTCCTGCAAAAGAAATATAAAATCCTAAATCTACCATTTGTTTTGCGAATTCTGAGCTTCCTGAAAAGCAATGCATAACACCACGCAAATAACCTGAATTTTTAATGATGTCATAGCAGTCCTGATGCGAGTCCCTGTCATGGACTATATATGGAAGGTCAAGCTCCCTTGCAAGTTCAATCTGCCTTATAAATCCCTTTTTTTGCCCGATTCTGTCGGTATCCTCAAAGTGATAATCAAGTCCTATCTCGCCTATTGCAACAACCTTTTTATCTTTTGTCATTTCCTTTAGATAACAAATGTCTTCCTCTGTAAGATGAGGCGCGCTATAGGGGTGCACTCCTACTGCAGCATAGATAAAACTGTATTTTTTTGCCAGTTCCAAGGCTTTTTCAGATGATTCCATATCGGACCCAACATTTACTAAAAGCGAAATACCTTCATCATATATATTTTTTATAACCTCATCTCTGTCAACATCATATTTTTCATCATCAAGATGAGCATGTGTATCAAACAACATTGTCCTTTTCCCTTTCATATTCTGTATCAATCATAAGGTCCTCTTTTGAATATGCATCGACTGCAAGATAGTCGCATCTCTCGTTCTCGGGATGTCCTGCATGCCCTTTAATCCAGTTATATGTCACATTATGTATAGCAATTTCTTTTAAAAGCCTTTCCCACAAATCAACATTTAAGGCACGTTTTCTATCGCTTTTAATCCAGCCTTTCTCTTTCCAACCATAAACCCAGCCTTTAGATAGTGCATCTATGACATATTTTGAATCGCTTGTGACAACAACATTACAAGGCTGTTTTAAAGCCTCAAATCCTTTTAAAACACCAAGAATTTCCATTCTGTTGTTTGTTGTGAGCCTATAGCCTCCGCAAAGTTCCTTTTTTATTTCACCGTATTTTAAAATTGTACCGTAGCCGCCTTTTCCTGGGTTGCCTGAACATGCCCCATCAGAAAAAAGCTCTACGGTCTTTAAATTATTATCTTTCATAATCTGCGTCTCCCAGTGCAGCTTCAATTTTTTCTATAAGGCTTTTTAAAATCTCATCCTTATCTCCATCAATGCTTAGTCCTGCCGCGTTGACATGTCCGCCGCCGCCAAAGCATGCTGCAATTGAGGCTAAATCTATAACATCTTTACCTCTCATGCTTACCTTATAGCCGCCATCTTCTCTGTCTTTTAGAAGAATTCCAACCTTAACTCCCTCAATACTCAAAATTGTATTGGGCAGTTCCTCAACATCTTCTAAGACTATATCATATTTTTTTAATAGTGCACAGGAGCAGTAAAAAAACGAAATTCTCTCATTTGAGAAAAATTCAATTTTTGAATATACCTCTCCCATGAATTTAAGTTTCTGCTTTTTCACAGTATCATAAAGTACATTTGTAATGCTTCTGTGGTCTAAGCCTGCGCCGATTAACTTCGCGGCAATAGACAAGGTTTTTTCTGTTACGTTTGAATATTTAAAGTGCCCTGTGTCCGTAGAAAGCCCTGTGTAGAGCCCCTTCATCGCTTTTGGCGGTACAAAACCCAAAAGATAGATTGCCATATCATATATAAGCTCACAGCATGCCGCACTATGAGGATTAGTATAAAAGCAATCTGCAAACGGGGTGTTTGAAATATGGTGGTCTATAGCAAGTTTTGTTTCAATACTCTCATAAAGACTGCCAAGACTTCCAAGTCTTTTAAATGCTCCGCAGTCAAGACAAAGAGCTGTGTCTGCCTTCATATTTTTATTACACACCGAGGACCAGTCCTCAAGATATGAAAACTTTTCATGAGGCACAGCTCCAAGACATATGAAAACAGTTTTTCCCATATGCTCCAAAACAGCCTTTGCAGCACTCATCGACCCAAGTGCATCCCCGTCAGGATTTTCATGGGCAAAGAGCGCAACTGTTTCTGCTTTTTTCAGTTTTTCCATAACCTCAGAAAATGTATTCATAATTACTTCTTCTCCATAGCACCCACATCATGCAAAAGCTGGTTGATTTTTGCACCGTGTTCAATTGAGCTGTCAAGTTCAAAAACAACCTCGGGTGTATATCTTAAATTAATTCGTCTTCCTATTTCACGGCGCACAAACCCTGCAGATTTCTTCAAAGCCGCCATGGCAAGAGCCTTTGTGTTATCGTCACCCATTATGCTTATATAGGCTTTAGCATATCTTAAATCAGGGGTAACATTTACGTTAACAACACTTGTCATAACGGGAATTCTTGGGTCCTTTAAATTTCTTACAATATCGCTTAGCTCTTTGCGGACCTCTTCATTT
The DNA here is from genome assembly GCA_015068935.1 of Oscillospiraceae bacterium. Taxonomy (GTDB): domain Bacteria; phylum Bacillota; class Clostridia; order UBA1381; family UBA9506; genus SIG437. Next base: position 8,384 of record SVJO01000015.1, on the reverse strand, counting down.
ATTCTGACTATTCTGTTTCCTGCCATAGCAAGTTCCTTTCTTTTGCACAATTTATCTCTTAACCTCTACCATCTGGAAACATTCAACAACATCGCCTTCTTTAATATCATTAAAGCGCTCTATTGAAAGTCCGCATTCATAGCCTGCATTAACTTCTTTAGCATCGTCTTTGAAACGTTTTAAAGATGCCAATGCTCCTTCATGAACAACAATACCGTCACGAACAATACGAACCTGTGAATTTCTGTTTATGATGCCGTCTGTAACGTAACAGCCTGCAATTGTGCCGACTCCTGACACCTTAAATGTCTGTCTGATTTCAGCATGGCCTGTAACCTCTTCTTTAAATGTAGGCTCAAGCATACCCTTCATAGCAGCCTCAATCTCTTCGATAGCTTCATAAATAACTCTGTAGAGTCTCATATCAACTCCCTGAGCCTCAGCACTCATTGCAGCACCTGCATCAGGACGGACATTAAAACCTACAATAATAGCATTTGATGCATAAGCAAGCATAACGTCTGACTCACGGATAGCACCAACACCACCATGGATTGTACGTACTCTGACTTCTTCATTTGAAAGTTTTTCCAAGCTCTGTTTTACAGCCTCAACCGAGCCCTGAACATCTGCCTTAACGATAACATTAAGCTCTTTAACCTGACCTTCCTTAATTCTGTCAAAGAGGTCATCCAAAGTAACTGCTGTGGTTGATTTGATTTTTTCTTCCTTTATTTTAAACTTTCTTTCGTCAACAACTGTTTTTGCTAAGCGCTCATCGCTTACAACATTAAATATATCGCCGCCGTCAGGCACTTCTGACAAACCTAAAATCTCAACAGGAACAGAAGGACCTGCTTTTTTAACTTTTTTACCCTTGTCATCAAGCATAGCGCGGACATGACCTACTGCTGTACCTGCGATAACAATATCTCCGACCTTTAAAGTACCACTCTGAACTAAAACAGTTGCAACTGGACCTCTTCCCTTATCAAGCTTACTTTCAATAACTGTTCCGCTTGCACGTTTGTTGGGGTTTGCCTTTAAATCGCGCATTTCAGCTACTAAGAGCACCATCTCCAAAAGACCTTCGATATTCTGTTTTTTCTTGGCTGAAACCTCAACACAGATAGTGTCTCCGCCCCAATCCTCAGGAATGAGCTCATACTCTGTGAGCTCCTGCTTTATTTTGTCGGGATTTGCTCCCTCTTTATCTATTTTATTAATAGCAACAATGATACTTAAGTTTGCAGCTTTAGCATGATTGATTGCTTCAACAGTCTGCGGCATAATACCATCATCTGCTGCAACAACCAAAATAGCAATATCAGTAACCTGAGCTCCTCTTGCTCTCATGGCAGTAAACGCCTCATGTCCAGGTGTGTCCAGGAAAGTAATCTTCTTGTCATGAATTCTTACTCTGTGAGCACCTATATGCTGTGTAATACCGCCTGCCTCTGTATCAGTAACATGAGTGCTTCTGATAGCATCGAGAAGCGATGTCTTACCATGGTCAACATGGCCCATAACAACAACAACAGGAGAACGCGGCAAAAGGTCTTCTTCTTTATCTTCTGCCTCTTCTAAAAGTATTTCCTCATTTGTGAGAATTATTTCTTTTTCTACAATGGCATCAAGTTCTTCGGCAACTAAGGATGCGATATCAAAATCAATAGTCTGGTTAACAGCTGCCATAACACCTAAAAGCATCAGCTTTTTAATTACCTCAGTCGGTGAAATTGAGAGTCTTGACGCAAGCTCTCCAACAGTAATTTCGTTAGGAATTAAAACTTTCTTCTTCTCTTTCTTAACCTTCTGCTCTTTCTGCGGCTGATTCTTATTTTTTATGTTATGGTTATTATCTTTAAATTTATTGGAGCCTTTTTTCAATTTCTGCTTTTTAACGCTGTCATCTGCTGCATTTGTAGGAACAAGCTCCTCTAACTTTTCATTATCAATCTTATCTAAATCAACAACAGTTTGACGCGTATCTACATAGCGCACCTTTCTCTTAATCGGCTCATATTCCTGAGAAATTTCTGCTTCAGGCTTCTCTGCCTTTTCACTTTTCTCAGTAAGGGGAGCTTTTTTTGTATCTGCTTTTTTCTCATCTTTTCCCGCAGATTTTTCTCCGCCTTCTTTGTTTGTAGCCTTCTTCTGTGTCTTAGCAGGCTCAGCTTTTGCAGGCTCCGCATTTTTGCCGAAAACAGGAATTTCTGTTTTTTTGTCAAATTTCTGAGTATATGTCTCAAAAATTATATCCAGCTCCTCCTGCTCTAAAGTACTCATATGGTTTTTTGCCGAAAAACCATATTCTAAAAGCAGCGCTATTAACTCCTTTGAATTTGTGTCCAGTTCTTTTGCAAGTTCATGCACTCGCACTTTTGACATAATTCCACCTCCGAAAATATACCGTCTGAATGCCATCACATACCACGCTTAATATGGGCCGCATTTAATTTTGCCAATGCCCGATGACTACTTCTCATCTTTTTCAATCTTTTTTAATTCTTCAATAATTTCCTCATAAACCGAGGTTTCCACACTTTTTTTAAAAGCGCGGTCAAGTCTTCTTTTTTTTAACAATATATCAGAACAGTCAGGGTTTTTACAAATATAAGCACCTCTTCCTCCTGACTTATGGGAGGGGTCAACAAAAATTTTATTGTCCTTTGATGCTATTCTTACTAAATCATTTTTTTCAAACTTTTTGCCGCAAACAATACATTCCCTGACCGGAATATGCTTACTGCTCATTGTCAGGCTTTATATCAATTTTCCAGCCTGTAAGTCTTGCAGCTAAGCGAGCATTCTGGCCTTCTTTTCCTATAGCCAGTGAAAGCTGATGTGAAGGTACAACAACATGAGCGCTGTGTGCCTCCTCATTAATTGTAACACTTAAAACCTCTGAAGGACTGAGTGCCTCGCTGATAAATTTTTCAGGGTCTTCAAAATATTTAACAATGTCAATTTTCTCGCCGCCGAGTTCATCGCAAACAATTTGCACACGTGTACCTCTCGGTCCAACACAAGAACCAACAGCATCAACATTTTCATCATTGCTCAAAACAGAAATTTTACTTCTTGAACCAGGCTCACGTGATATCGTCTTGATTTCAACAACACCTGACATAATCTCAGGAACTTCCTGTTCAAACAGCTTTTTCACAAGTCCCGGATGAGTTCTGGATAAAATAATCTGAGGATTATTTGCAGACATTTTTACATCTGTAACATAAAACTTAAGTCTTGCCCCCGGAGCATATCCTTCGCCTGTGAGCTGTTCTTCAGCAGGAAGAAGAGCCTCCGTATCATTATTTATCTGAACAATGGCGCCCTTTGCATCATTTCTTAAAACAACGCCTGAAACTATACCGTTTTCACTGTCTCTGTACATATCAAAAAGATTATCTCTCTCTGCTTCCTTTATTCTCTGCACAACAACCTGCTTTGCAGTCTGTGCGGCAATTCTTCCAAAATTTTTAGGAATAACTTCAAAGTCCACAACATCACCGACTTCATACCTTTTGTCAATCTGCTGGGCTTCCGTGAGACCTATCTCTATGCGTGAGTCCTCTACTTCCTCTACAACGGTCTTCTGCTGAACAACCTTAATTTCACCCGTCTGTCTGTCAATGGTGATAACCACATTCTGATAGTGACCGTAATTTTTTTTGTAGGCAGCAATAAGTGCCTGCTCTAACGTCTCAAGCAAAACCTCTTTTTTAATTTTTTTAGTCGCCTCAATTTCTGATAAAGCGGACATAAATTCCTGATTCATGTCTGACCTCCAAATATATTAATAAATGATATTAAAACACTACAGCAAGTCTCACACTTGCAATTTTATCAAGTGCAAGAGAAATCTCTTCTCCGTCCTTTAAAAGAGTCAGAGTTCCATTTTCAAAAGCTTTCAGCTCTGCAGCAAATTCCTTGCTTCCGTTTATCGGTGCATAGAGCTTAACATCGACATCTCTTCCTAAAAAAGCCAAAAAATCACTTTCCCGCTTTAACTGTCTGTCAAGTCCTGCCGAACAAACCTCAAGCATATATGCCTGAGAAATGGGGTCGAGCTCATCCAGCCTATCTGAAAGCTCACGGCTCACCGCCTCACAGTCATCAATTGCTACCCCGTCTGATTTATCGACATACACTCTTAAATAGTAATCGGAGCCCTCTTTTTTAAATTCTACATCCCAAATGGAAAGTCCGTTTTTTTCCGCAATAGGAACACAAATATCATATACCTTCTGTTCAATATTGTTATATGCCATCTAAACCTCCAATATTGCAAAGAGAGTGGGATTAACGCCCACTCTCTAAGAAACAATAATTAATACCATAACTTTACATTATTATTATACCAAATATTTTCAATTAATGCAAGCATTTTTTTAAAAATATAGCTTTTTCTCCTGTTTTTGTTAATTTATCCAATTCTCTGCCCCATAATTATCAAAGCAATGTTAAAATATATGAACATTGAACAAGCATCTACAATAGTTGTAATAAGCGGCGCTGCCATCAGCGCCGGGTCAAGTTTAAGTTTTTTAGCTAAAATCGGCAAAGCGCATCCCAAAACCTTTGAAAGTATTACAGTAAAAATGAGAGAAAGTGTAATAACAACCATAAGCTGAATGTCTTTGTAAACTGCATAAATTCTCAAGCCGTTAACCAGGCTCAGCACCAATGCAACAAGCAGCGAAATCCTCACTTCCTTAAACAGAGCTTTAAAAAAGTCAGACGGCACTATCTCATCAAGAGCAATACCTCGTATTATCAGCGATGCACTCTGATTTCCGCAATTCCCTCCTGTGTTCATAAGCATAGGTATAAATGAGACAAGAAGCGGCACGCTAGATATAGCCTCCTGATATTTTGTAAGTATTGCCCCCGTAATGCTTGCTGAAAGCATTAAGACTACAAGCCATAAAATTCTGTTTTTTGCATGTGTCAGGGAACTCATTTTAAAGTATGATGCATCAGACGGAGAAATCGCTGCCATTTTTTCAATGTCCTCTGTCGTTTCTTCCTTTAAGACATCGACTGCGTCGTCTACCGTGATAATACCTACCATTTTCGACTCCATGTCAACAACGGGAAGCGCTAAAAGGTCATATTTATCAAATTTTCTCGCTGCATCCTCCTTGTCATCCAATGTGTTTACCGCAATAAAATTCGTTTCCATCAGGTCTTTAATTTTAGCTGTTGAATCAGCAAGAAGCATTGTCCTGACAGTTATAATGCCGATAAGTGTTCTTTCCTCATCTAAAACATAACATGTATATATTGTTTCAGAATCGACACCCACTTTTTTAATTTTTGCAAAAGCCTCAGCCACAGTCATGTATTCCTTCAAATCGACAAACTCAATCGTCATCACACTTCCTGCGCTACCTGAAGGATAGCGAAGAAACATGTTTATAATCTCTCTCTGCTCATGAGGAGTATGTCTTAAAATTCTTTTAACAACATTTGACGGCATTTCTTCAATCATATCAACTGCATCGTCGACAAACATTTCGTCCATCGTTTCCTTTAATTCCTTATCCGTCATCGATGTTATTAATTTTTCCTGTGTATCAGGCTCCATATACGAAAAAACTTTAGCAGCCTTTGTTTTTGTAAGCAATCGGTAAATAACAATCAGCTGTTCTGAACCCAGTTCATCCAGCGCTATCGAAATATCTGCTGAATTTCTGGTTTTAAGTATTTCCTTAAGCTCAGAATATCTTTTTTGTTCAAGTAAGCTTTTTAAAATATCTACTTTCAGCATAAATACTAACACCCCTTTGTCTGAATTTCATTCGCTATAGCACATTCTGTCTACTGAGACAAAAATCAAACCTTGTATTTTTCGGAATACATTTCTATCTGCTCTTTAAATGAGTTTTCTTCGTATCTTTTAATACTGCTCAGATATCTATGCATATCAAAGCTATCCTGCGCTATCTGAATGATGCATGCTGCAATATTTGAACAATGGTCGGCAACACGCTCTAAATCTGTAATAATATCAGAAAAGACAAACCCTACTTCTATAGTATATTCACTTTTTTTCACTCTGTCAATATGATTATCCTTAAGTTTAGCCTTGAGATTATCTATTACCTCTTCTAAGGGCTCAATACATTCTGCTATAGCTGTATCATCATCAACAAAGGCTTTTACTGCCATGTCCAAAATTTCTTTTACTGCACTTGAAATAATTTCAATTTCTTTTCTTGCTTTATCAGTAAAAACAATGTTTTTCTGCCTGATTTCCTGTGCAGACTCACAAATGTTGATTGCATGGTCGCCAATGCGTTCAAAATCGCCTATAGAATGAAGCATCTTTGATATTTCACGGCTGTCCTGGGCAGATAAATTTTTCCCTGAGAGCTTTACAAGATATGACCCCAGCTCGTCTTCAAACATATCCACTTTTTCTTCAAGCTGCGTAATTTCCTTTGCTCTTTCTTCGTCATAATTACAGATAAGGTCTGTTGCCATAAAAAGCATATCTAAAGATATCGCCGCCATTTTGTCCGTCAGTTCTTTTGCTCTTATTATAGCAACAGACGGAGTCGAAAGGAAACGTTCGTCTAAAAGTATATTTGCCTGAGGCATAGCTTTTTCGTCACGCACAATCAGATACGCAGTTTTTTCAAGTGTTTTGCTAAAAGGAAAAAGAATAGCTGTAGCAAATACATTAAACACAGTATGAATAATTGCTATTTGTGCAGCATTGACAGTTCTTGAGACAAACTCAAAATTTATAATGCTATTTAAAATATAAAATAAAGCAAGAAATAAAATCGTCCCCAAAACATTAAAAACAAGATGAATTACTGCAGCACGCTTAGCATTTTTATTTGCTCCTGCAGACGAAATAAGCGCTGTTACACATGTGCCTATATTCTGTCCTGTTATAATAGGTATAGCAGCGGCAAATGTTATACCTCCTGTAACAGAAAGCGCCTGCAAAATTCCCACAGAAGCGGATGAGCTCTGTATGACAGCCGTTAAAAGTGTCCCTGTCAACACACCAAGAACGGGATTGGAAAACAAGGTTAAAATGCTTGTAAACTCAGGCACGTCTGCAAGCGGTTTAACAGCTTCTGACATCATCTCCATACCAAACATTAATATTGCAAAACCTAAAAAAATCGTGCCAACATCTTTTTTCGCAGTTGATTTTGTAAAAATTATAAATATCACTCCCAAAACGGCAAACACAGGTGAAAAAGATGATGGCTTTAAAAAGTTAAAAAAAAGACTGTCCCCCTGTATCCCCGCAAGACTCAAAAGCCATGGTGTGACAGTTGTTCCGATATTTGCACCCATAATAATTCCTATAGATTGGGAAAGGCTCATTATTCCTGAATTCACAAAGCCTATCACCATAACCGTAGTAGCTGATGATGACTGAATAATAGCCGTCACCCCTATCCCTAAAATTAGTCCCTTAAATGAACTCGATGTTAGAGATTCTAAAATTTTTTTAAGCCTTCCTCCCGACTTTTTCTCCAGCGCTTCGCTTAAAATGCGCATTCCGTAAAGGAAAATTGCAAGTCCTCCTGAAAGCTTTAGAATATTAAAAATATTAAATGAATTCATTTTAATCCTCCAAACGTTTTCCTTGTCGTATATGGTACATCATTTATGCCAAGCTAAAATTATACATATGTAAAATTTTTATAATGCCTGCATTTTTATTAGTGTATCCCTTTTGTGAGCAAAAAAAACAGATTAAATCACAGAATTTTGTCACAGCCTTTTATTATTTTTAATATTATATTTTAAAAGAATAAAATGAATTGGAGTCTATCATGCTTTATATAGATAATCTTTCTTCACTCAACGAAGGAGAAAAAGCATTTGTAAGAAAACTATGCATAAAGGGCAGTATGCGCCGCAGACTTCATGATATAGGTTTAATCCGCGGCACAAAAGTCTGCTGCATACAAAAAAGTCCGTCGGGAGACCCGACGGCTTATATGATACGCGGTGCCGTTATAGCACTTAGAAATTCTGATGCAGAGCAGATTATCGTAGAATTGACGAACTGATTTTTTCGAGTTTGCAGTCCATTGATGTACACCATTTTTTAATGTGAAGGAGCTTGAAAATTTTCAGGCGCACATAATCTATCATTGAACAAGCAAACCATATTGCAAATATTATCGCAAATATTATCATAATAAAAAGAGCAGGATTTTTATTCCCTAAGTAGCTGAATCTCCCCAAAAGGACCTCGTTCCACACATGAGGCTCAGTATGTATCAGATATACACCAAATGCAAGCGGAGAGAAAAATGATATTACTTTTTTAAAACCCTCTTTAAATTTCAGCTGTGAAAATAAAACAAGCAGTGCGACTGCACTTATAAGTACAGTAGGCG
>SVJO01000014.1 GCA_015068935.1 Oscillospiraceae bacterium | reverse complement strand
AAGAATCATCAAAACACAACACTTCTCTACCCTTTACTCTTTCGTCAAAGGGTTTTGGGTCTTTTTCCGGCCACATCCACTGATTATGGCTCATAATAACCATTAGCGCCCACATTTTTTCTTTCATTTAAAGCATCTCCTTTTTTATTTAAAAAATATTAGGAACATAGTTAATCAATTTTGTTAAAAAAATCTGTACTTATAATTTATAAACATCTTATTAACACACCTTGATTATAGCACCATAATTAGTGTATGTCAATCCATTTTACAATTTTATTTTATAACAATATTGTGTTTTTTATTGTGTTTTTTATTATGATTTTGCGTATTCCTCATCAATAAGCTTTATGAACAAAAAAAATGCTTCAACACCTTATTTTGAGTTGATTTTTTATATAAATTATGATATAATGTTTCTAATATGCAAACTTTGAAAAGAGGTAAGAAAAATGCAGACAATTAAAGCTCCCCGCGGCACACACGATATTCTGCCCGGTGACATTTACAAATGGCATAAGGTTGAAGACACAGTGCGTGACCTTTGCCGAAAATTTGCATACCATGAGATAAGAACTCCAATGTTTGAACATACAGAGCTTTTCACCCATGGAGTTGGTGAAACAACTGACGTTGTTCAAAAGGAGATGTATACTTTCAGTGACAAAGGAGACAGAAGTATAACACTAAAACCTGAGGGAACTTCACCTGTTGTGAGAAGCTTTATTGAACACTCACTTTATGCAGGACCCCAGCCGTCTAAGCTATATTATATTACACCGTGTTTCCGCTACGAAAAGCCTCAGGCAGGCAGGCTGCGTGCTTTCCATCAGTTCGGTGTTGAGGTTTTCGGCGCAGTTTCGCCTGCAATAGATGCAGAGGTTATTTCTCTTGCACTGAGTGTTTTTGAAAGACTTGGCATAGGCGGAATAGAGCTTAACATAAACAGCATCGGATGTCCCGAGTGCAGACATAAATATAATGAAATTCTCCGTGATTTCTTTCGTCCTCATCTTGACTCGCTTTGTCCGACATGCCGCACAAGATACGAAAAGAATCCGCTCAGAATTCTTGACTGTAAAAATGATGCTTGCAAAGAAATTTATTATAAGGCACCTGTGCTTTTAGACAATATATGCACTGATTGCAGCACGCATTTTGAGAGCCTGAAAAAATATCTTGATGTATCGGGCATTAAATATAACGTTGACGGAACAATTGTGCGCGGTCTTGATTACTATACAAAAACTGTGTTTGAAATTGTTTCAAATAATATTGGTGCTAAAGGAACGGTTTGCGGCGGCGGAAGATACAACGGTTTAGTTGAGTCATTAGGCGGACCTTCTGTCCCGGGTGTAGGGTTTGGTCTTGGCATGGAAAGACTGATGCTTTTAATAGATAACTTGGGCATTAATCTTGAAAATAATGAGACACCTGATATCTTTATTGCAAACATAGGTGAGAATGCTGATGCCTACGTTCAAAAGCTCTGTCTTGACTTAAGAAACTCAGGCATAGCCGCAGAACGTGACTATCTTAAGAGAAGTGTCAAGGCGCAAATGAAATACGCAGATAAAATCGGAGCTAAATTTACAATGGTTTTAGGCGATGACGAAATAGAAATGATGTCAGCAAACATAAAGAATATGGCTACAGGGGAGCAGGAAAAGATTGAGCTTTCCAAAATAGCTGATTTTTTGTTACAAAGGAGATAGATTATGGAAACAATTCAGGGCTTAAAAAGAACTCATAAATGCGGTGAACTGAGAAGCTCCCACATCGGAAGCAAAGTAACTGTAATGGGTTGGGTTCATGTATACAGAAACTTAGGCGGAGTTATCTTTGTTGATTTAAGAGACCGCTCAGGTATAGTTCAGCTTGTTTTCAACGAGGAAAACAATAAAGAAATTTTCGACAAAGCATTTACTCTTCGCTCAGAATACGTTGTCGCTGTATGCGGCGATGTAGTTAAGCGCGGTGTTGAGGCTACAAATACAAAAAATCCCACATGCGAGGTTGAAATTATAGCAACAGAGCTACGTATACTCTCTAAAGCTGAAACTCCCCCGATTTATATAGAAGAGGACAGCAACGTAAGGGAAGAAGTTCGTTTAAAATACCGTTATCTTGACCTGAGAAGACCTGATATGCAGAGAATCATGGAACTCCGTCACAGAGTATGCAAACTTGCACGTGACTATTATGACGAAAATGGGTTTTTAGAGATTGAAACACCTATGCTCACAAAATCTACACCTGAGGGAGCACGCGACTATCTCGTTCCTTCACGTGTTCATCCAGGCAAATTCTATGCTCTTCCCCAGTCTCCTCAGCTTTACAAACAGCTTTTGATGTTATCGGGAATGGACAGATATTTCCAGATTGTAAAATGCTTCCGTGATGAGGACCTGCGTGCTGACAGACAGCCTGAGTTTACTCAGATAGACCTTGAGATGTCTTTTGTTAATATCGATGACGTTATCGAGGTTAATGAAGGTTTTATCAAGAAAATATTCAAAGAGGTATTAAATATAGACGTTCCCACCCCGTTTAAAAGACTTCCCTACAAGGAAGCTATGGAGCGCTTTGGCTCTGATAAACCTGACACACGTTTTGGCTTAGAGCTTAAAAACATTTCTGATATAGTATCAGGCTGTGGCTTTAAGGTGTTTAGCGATGCTGTCGCAAACGGCGGAAGCGTTCGTGCAATTAACTGCACTGGAGGGGCAGATAAACTTTCAAGGCGTGACCTAGACTCTCTTGTCGATTTTGTTAAAATATACAAAGCAAAAGGAATGGCATGGATTACAGTTACAGAAACTGAAGTCAAATCATCAATAGCAAAATTCTTAACTGAAGATGAAATGAATGCTATTTTAGAGAGACTAAATGCAAAAGCAGGCGATATTATTATGATTGTCGCAGACCGTGACGCAGTTGTATTTGATGCTCTCGGCGCGCTTCGTTTAGAGCTTGCAAAGCGTTTTGAGCTTGTTGATAAAAATACATTCGACCTCCTCTGGGTAACAGAATTCCCGCTTCTTGAATATGACGAGGAAGAAAATCGCTATGTTGCTAAGCATCACCCGTTCACAAGCCCGATGGATGAAGACCTTGAATATCTGCACACAGACCCGTCAAAAGTTCGTGCTAAAGCATACGACATAATTTTAAACGGAACAGAGCTTGGCGGCGGTTCAATCAGAATATTTAACACCGAGCTTCAGCAGGAAATGTTCGAAGTTTTAGGCTTTACAAAGGAAGAAGCATGGGAGCGCTTTGGTTTCCTTATGAATGCATTCCGCTACGGTACACCTCCGCACGGCGGCATGGCATACGGTCTTGACCGATTTGTTATGCTTCTTGCAGGACGCGACTCAATCCGTGATGTTATCGCCTTCCCGAAGGTTAAAGATGCATCTGAGATTATGACTGAGGCTCCCGGAAATGTAGATGAAAAACAGCTCGAAGAGCTTTATATTAAATCAGAAGCACACAATACAGAACAGTAATTGTTAAAAATATTCGTAAAAATAAGGCAGGGGTTGATAATTTTTATCAACCCCTGTGCTTTATCTTAGTATAATTTATTCTGCTTTAATTTCTCTCGGCTCATATTCTTTGAGCTTAGCTAAAAATCCGTTTTCCCATAGCTTTTCCTCTATCTCCTCCAGAATTTCATCGCTGTCTGCTGTGACTGTATGATAATGATATCCTGATGTTACATTCTTAAGGTGGCTTGATTTCCCCGAGGCAATATTTGAAAGATAAAGCTTTATATCCTTTTTCGTTTTAATATCCATTTTTGCACTTACTATACCATAAAATTTATGATAAACAAAAACATCTTTCACTTCACCATTTAGCTCAACTATCAGATTAAGCTCCTTTTCAGAATCTTCGTCTGAATGAATGACCTTAAATACTTTTTCGCATCGGGGCTTTTGCTCGAGAACATAGCCTCTTGAAAGTGATGAAATAGCTATGCCTTTATCACGAAGGCGCGCAATATCAGAAACAATTATCTGTCTGCTCACGCCGTAGAGTTCCGCCATACTGCCTGCTGAAACAGGGCCGTCTGCAGATTTTAAGAGTTTTAGAATATTTTCTCTTCGTTCCTGTCCTTTCATACTTCCCTCCTAATGCAAAATAATATAAAACATAACAAAGGTTAAATTGCGTGCAGATTTTTAAGCGACAAATCAAGAATAGGTGCTGAATGAGTGAGTGCCCCGCTTGAGATATAGTCAACTCCCAAATCAGTAAGCGCCGCTATATTTTCTTTAGTCACATTTCCTGAAACCTCAACCTCGGCTCTTCCTGCAATATATTCCATAGCTTCCTTAATTTCCTCATGTGTCATATTGTCAAGCATAATAATATCAGCTTTTGCCTCTATTGCTTCTTTTACCATGTCAAGATTTTCTACCTCAACTTCTATTTTTCGTACAAAAGGAGCATAAGCCTTTGCCATCTCAACAGCTTTTTTCACACTTCCTGCCGCACCGATGTGGTTGTCTTTTAAAAGTACCCCGTCAGATAAATTATATCTGTGGTTGCATCCGCCGCCTGTTCTTACTGCATACTTTTCAAAAATACGGTTGTTAGGTGTTGTCTTTCTTGTATCTAAAAGTGTTGTTTTAGTTCCTTTCAAAAGGTCACTCACTTTTCTTGTATATGTTGCAACACCGCACATTCTCTGCAAATAGTTAAGCGCCGTTCTCTCTCCTGAAAGAAGAACTCTAATGTCTCCTTTAACCTTTGCAATAAGCTCCCCTTTTTTGATATCTTCACCGTCATGTGCGAAAGAAATCACTTCCGTTTTCTCATCAATCAGCTTAAATACTCTTTCAAAAACCTGAAGTCCGCACAAAACACCGTCTTCTTTACAAATAAGGTCTACTTCCCCTGCCTGCATAGCGGGCATAACACTGTTAGTTGTTACATCCTCGCTTGTTATATCTTCATCAAGTGCTCCTAAAATAAGCGGGTCAACTTTAAGCTTTAATGTAGCATTATCAAACATAATTATTCTCCTTTATTATATTTTTCTATTTCTGCCAAAACTATATCTTTGTATTGTTTTTCCAAAGCCTGTCTGTCTTCGTATGCTGAAATATCAACAAAAGGAAGAGTACATTTCTCCTTGGGATTTTTCGTTATATCTCTTGCTGCAAACAATGCAAACACAAGACTCTCTAAAAGCGAGTTACTTGCCAGTCTGTTCCTTCCATGAACACCGTTACAGGCCGTTTCTCCTATTGCATAAAGCCTTTCCATTGATGTTTTGCTGTTATAGTCGACCTTTATGCCCCCCATTAAGTAATGCTGTGCAGGGACAACGGGGATACATTCTTTTGACACGTCATAGTTTTTATCCATACAGTACTTAACGATATTAGGAAAATGGTTTTTCAGTTCAGCTTCGGGAATTGTACTCAAATCCTCCCATACATGCTTTGACCCGTCTTTTTTCATTTGCTCTGTAATTTTCTCTGTAAGCAAATCTCTGGGAAGAAGCTCATCGCAAAAGCGTTCCATATCTTTATTGTAAAGTTTTGCTCCCTCTCCTCTTACTGATTCAGAAATTAAAAAACTTCTGTCAGTTTCCTCTTCTGTGTAAAAAGTAGTAGGGTGTATTTGTATGTAGTTAATATCCTTGAGCTCAACACCATGCTTTATGCAAATAGCAATACCATCTCCTGTCAGATGACGGAAGTTTGTTGAATGACGGTATAGCCCTCCGATTCCGCCTGTTGCAAGCACCGTATATTCAGCACTTACAGTTTCAATTTTTCCGTCAGGCATCGCTATAACTGCACCAATGCAGCTTCCGTTATCCTCAATTATATCAAGCAGTGCCGTATTCTCCATAATTGTAATATTTTCTTCCTGCTCAACACGCATCAGGAGCTTTTTTGTAATCTCCTCGCCAGTTATGTCACGATGGAACAGAATACGGCTTGCTGAGTGGGCACCCTCTCTTGTATAGTTAAAGTTTCCGTCTTCATCACGCGAAAACTCGACGCTATAGCTTACCAAATCCGCTATAACCTCAGGTGATGTCTTAATCATTAAAGAAACACTTTCCCTGTCGTTTTCAAAATGTCCCGCCTTTAATGTGTCCTCAAAAAAAGCTTCATAGTCGTCCTCGGATTTAAGCACACATATTCCGCCCTGTGCCAAGAAAGAATCGCTGCTTTTTTTATCAGCTTTTGTGATTATCGTTATTTTTTTATCCTTGGGCAAATGAAGAGCACAGTAAAGTCCCGAACATCCGCTTCCCACAATTAGTATATCTGTAGTCATACTGCCTCCGCGTCTTTAGGATTTCTCCCTGATAATAAAAACATTTTACCACAAAAGTTTACACATATCAAGACATATGTAAACTTTTTTTGTTGACACATAGCAAAAAATCTATTATAATAAGGATAATTGGAGGAATTGATATGCTAACTACTATAAAACTGCAAGAAGAAATAAATAGACTAAAAAAAGAAAAAGATGTCTGCATCCTGGCGCATGCTTACCAGACTCATGATATTTTAGAGGTCGCAGATTATATAGGTGACTCTTTTGGGCTCAGTCAACAAGCTGTTTCTGCTCCCCAAAAAACAATTTTAATGTGCGGTGTTCGTTTCATGGCTGAAACCGCAAAAATTTTATCACCTGAAAAGAAGGTCCTTCTTTCTCACTCTATGGCGGGCTGTCCTATGGCAGAGCAGCTCACTTTAAATGAGCTTAGAAAGCTAAAAAAGCAGTATCCTGACTGTGCTGTTGTAGCATACATAAACACAACAGCCGAGCTTAAAACGCTTTGCGATGTTTGTGTAACATCTGCATCAGCCTTGAAAATTGTAAAAAATCTCCCGCAAAAAGATATTCTATTTATTCCTGACTGTAATTTAGGCTCATGGATAGAAGGAAAGGTCCAGGGGAAAAATTTCCATTTTATAAAAGGCGGATGCCCTGTTCATATGCAGATAACAAAAGAAGATGTTGAAAACGCAAGAAAAAATCACCCTGACGCACTTGTTTTGGTGCATCCTGAGTGCATTAAGGAAGTAACTGACATGGCAGACTACGCAGGTAGCACAACAGGAATTTTAGCTTATGTCGAAAAAAGTGACGCAAAACAATTCGTAATCGGAACTGACAACTCAATAGTTGCGCACCTCCAGTTTTCTTATCCTGATAAAGAGTTTTATCCCCTTTCAAAAGAATGTGTCTGCAAGGATATGCGTCTTACGACTTTGGTCGATGTTTATAATTGCATCAAGGGTACGGGCGGCGAAGAAATCATACTTCCAGATGATATTTTAATTAATGCAAAGAAAAGTATAGACGCTATGATGAGCTACGAATAATAATAAAAGCTGTGGTCAAGCCACAGCTTTTATTTATTTAAATATTGAAATTATAGTATCAAAATGCTCAAGTATCAGCAAAACAATTGTTGACAGAACAAAAACGATTCCCGTTTTTCTGTTTCTTCTGCTTGCCGCAAAAAGCGAAAGTGCCATTGACACAATAACAAGAAAATTGTAAAACACGTCGATTGATGCCCTGTATTGACTGAAACCGCTTTTCACTAAAGTTATTATGTATGAAATCACCGGCTCACAATCCCTTATAACTAATGTCATGTATGAAACAAATGTTATGAAAATAAGAGTCTTTGCCATTTTTCTTTTGCTAAGGCATAAAAGGATAAGCGAAATCATCATCAATATTATATATATAAAATCCATTTTATCTACCTCATCAATCTTAAAATTAAAGTTCGCCGTCTGAGAGCTCACAGACAACCTCAAATACAATATGAGCGGCATAACTTAGCGTTTTAGCATACACATCTGCAGAGTCTTCATCTCCTGAGTCTGAAACACACCTTAAAATTCCGAACGGAACATCGTTTACATAGCAGACATGTCCGATTGCACCGCTTTCCATGTCGCCCGAAATCGCACCAAACTCCGTTCTTATTTTATCTGTAAGCAAGGAATCATTTAAAAATTTATCACCCGTTGCAACTATGCCTTTTTTATAATTAATGTTTTTTCTTTTGAGAATATCTTCACACGCATCAGAGAAATTTTTGTCACAGTCAAAATAAATTTTGTTTATCCCTGAGATTAATCCCGGCGGGTCGCCGACTGCAGTAGTATCCATATCGTACTGCAAAACCTTCTCGCCTATAATCATATCACACAGCTTCAGCCCATCGTCAATAGCTCCGCAAACCCCGACATTTAATATTAAATCAGGAGAAAATTCCATAATCATAGCCTGCGTACATACAGCTGCAAAAACCTTACCCACACCGCACTGGGATAAAACAACTGTATTTTTACCAAGTCGTCCTTTTACAAACTCCATACCCGCTATTTTAACGGTTTTTTCTATGTTGATTGCTTTTTTTATCTCAGCAGTTTCCGACTCCATAGCTCCGATAATTCCTATTACCTTCGTTTCTTTCATTATATACTCCTTTTAAACTTCCTTATATTTCATGTCGCTGGGTTTCCAACCATTGAGTACCTCAGCCATCAAAGCAGCCTCGGCTTTAGCTCCCGCTAAGTCATGCTCTAAGTAGTTTCCGCACTCAACTTTGGAATTACCCGGGATTTCCCCTTCGAAATCTGCAATAAACAAAAAAGCAGATTTTATAAGAGATATAACATCTTCTTTTGAAACATCATCGCGCATCAAAAGGTAAAATCCTGTCCTGCATCCCATCGGTCCGAAATATATTACACTTTCACTATACTCACTGTTTCTTACATACGTTGCAAATATATGCTCTATAGTGTGCATCGCATCTGTCTTAAGATAATCTCCGCCGTTTGGCTTTTTGACACGGATATCTAAAGTAACCACATCCCCGTCAATTCGCGAAACATAAATACCTCTTTGTAAAACGTCATGATTAATTTTAAAACTTTCGATTTTATTCATACAATATTTCCCCGCAAATCATTTATAATAATTTTAAAACAGATGTTAATATACTCACAAATTTCAGTTACGCCTTCGCTGGTGTCAACCTTTTTTCGTTTACATTTTAATTATAATAGCCGCACCTACAAAAGTCAACCACAAAAGAAACCATTAAACCTCTGACATAGTATTTTCTGGCAACAAAAAAGCGACTTTGAGGTCGCTTTTTTCTATGTAATCAATATATTTATCCTAAGAATAATCTTGTGAGAGAGTATAATACTGACGGACAAAGCAAGCATCCTAAACCTGTGTAGAATGTCGATGTCATTGCGCCATAAGGAACTAATTTAGGGTCAGTTGCCGCAAGTCCTGCCGATACACCGCTTGTAGTTCCCATTATTCCGCCAAAAACCATTGCTGCACCAGGTGTCGTAAGACCTATCTTTTTAGCTATCAACGGAGTAACAAGCATTACAGCAATAGATTTAAACACTCCTGCTGCAATCGAGATTGCAATAACAGTTGATGAAGCGCCGACAGCCGCTCCTGTAACAGGACCTACAACAAATGTAACAGTACCTGCTGCAATAGTTGCCACACTTGCAGCATCAGTATATCCAAAAGCAACGGAAATCAAAGCACCTATAATATATGTCAAAATAACACCTGTCAATAACGAAACTATACCTACAACACCGCATTTTTTAATTTCGGATAATTTAGCACCAAATGATGTTGCAACAATGGTGAAATCACGAAGCGAAGAACTTCCCAAAATTCCAATACCGGCAAAAATGCTTACATCAGAGAGCCCCTTTGAACCGCCTGTCATTTTTCCTCCGACATATGCAAGTATAAGTCCGATAAATATTGCGATTGCAGATGTATGTATTTTTCCGCGCGTTATCTTAGCTGAAACGAAGTTAGAAAATAGTGATATAATTCCAACCAGTAAAAATGACATTACAAATGCATTATCTATAAATAGTTCTGTAAAAATTCTTAAAATCTCTTTCATTATTCAGCCTCCGTCTTTTCTTCATCAACTGCTGTCTTTGATGTGAATTTATTGAAAACAGGAATAAGCAAAAATCCAACAACTACAACACCAAGTCCTGAAACCAATGCTAAAATTCCGCCATCTAATGCACTGATAACATTTTGCGAGGCTGACATTGCGATAACAACAGGAATAAACATCTCTTTCCAAAAATTAAGACCTTTAACATATCCTTCAGGCATAATTTTAGAAAATTTTTTTGAGTTGGTTAATATTAAAAGCAAGAGCATTGCAAAACCAACACCGCCTATATCAGAGCCAAGTCCTGTTAAAAGACCTAATAGATTTCCAATAAACGACCCTACAAACATACAACCGGCCAACAAAGCCACACCATAAATCATAACATACCATTCCTTTTCTTTTTTTTACATTGCGTATGCGCAAAATAATACCTATATCTTTATATCACAAAATATCGAATATTTCAAGGGCTTTCTGGAAAATATTAAAATATTTAGACATTTTTAATTAACGATTTCAATATCATTGCTGCTAATGCCATACATAATATTTTTCCTTCATATTTTTATCCTCTCTGATTTTTGTATTTGCCTTTTGTTAGCACAAACATACCACAGAAGATGGTATAGTCTATGAAGGTTTTTCAAAAGTGCTTTTTTTTGATTAATGTATGTCTGTTTTGGTATGGGCTATCGTTCAACCAACCCATATTTAACCTTAATTCTTTCAAGTTTATCTATCATAGGCTCGGATATAAACCACAAGAAAAAGGCTGTTCCGAGTGCGTGGATCAGGTCAAATGGCATTCCCATAATGTAGGAATAGGCAATCATTTCCCAAGTGATTTTATTCTGCCACATTATAACCGATGCAGGGTTCATAATACCTCCGTAGATAACAAAGGTTGCTAAAAAACCATAGATGCATAGGGATGCTTTTGTCTTTCGCAAGAATCCTTTTTTGAAAAGTATTCCTGCGATAAAACCGATAATACCAAAGGCAAACATCTGCCATGGAGTCCACGGACCATGGCCTGAGAAAAAGTTTGAGACAAATCCCGTTACTGCTCCTACCAAAAATCCCGTTTCGCCACCAAAAGCTACACCTGAAATTATCACAAGTGCAACAACAGGTTTGAATTGTGGAAGCATAAAGAATGCTGCTCTGCCTGCAACGGCAATAGCACAAAGCACGCTTATTACAATTAGTTCTCTTGCCTTGGGCTTTCCCCACTCAAATACCATACAAAATGGTATCATTGTTTCAAGTATGATAAGTAAGCTTATAAAATAATACTTTCTGTCGCCCAAAAAGAAAACACCGATGTAAATTGTAAGCGGTATTAAGAGCAGTATCAGGAATGCCCCAAGCAGTGTTCGTTTTGTCAGTTTTCTGTCTGACTTTGGAACTTGTATTACTTCTATTCCAATGTCCCTTTGGGGAAAGAAGCAGAAGCAAGCAATAAACAATTCCATTATCATAGCTATCTGATAAACACCTAACCCCGCAAAACTTGTTACATTGATATTTAATATATCTATATCGGTTTTTAGTGGTAGGCACATCAATACGAAAAGTAATGAAAATATGCTACCGATAATAATTCTCGCAGGTGTCAGCTTTTGTGCTTTTTCTTTTTGCAGCTTGATTTCGTTTTGAGCCTTATGTAATTCTATATGCTGTGATGGTCTTTCTTTCTTTTTGACTGTACCACCACAAGCAAGGATTATATCTTCTGCTAAAACTGCATCAGGTAGCCTTGTTCTTGCCATGCGGTTTGCAGCTGTGGTATAGAAATTCTTGCCCTTAAAAAACTCTCTCGGTGCACTGGCAGATGTTATGCTGCCGTCAAAGCAAAGAGCGCATCTGTCGGCGAATTCAGCACAGAATTCTATATCGTGAGATACCATAAGAATAGTCACGCCATTTGCTTTTAAATCTAAAAGAATATCTGCAAATTCATCTTTGAAATGTGCATCCATTCCTTTTGTCGGTTCGTCAAGAAGAAGTATTTCAGGCTCCATAAGAAGAATTTTGGCAAGTGCCGCCCTTTGTTGCTCGCCGCCTGATAAATCGTAAGGATGATTTTCCAAAAGATTTTCTATTCTGCAAAGAACTGAGATATTATGTACCTTTTGCTCTTTTTCTTCCTTTGTGAGTTTCTTGTCAGAAAGTATTTCCATTAAATCAAGATATACCGTTTTCTTTACAAACACACTCTGTGGATTCTGCGGAAGAACACCCAAAAGTCCGTCATATAGGCTCTTAATTTTAGAAATATTTTGTCCTAATATACGCACATCGCCTCTGTATGGTGTGTTAAGTCCTGATATTAGTGAAAGTGCCGTTGTCTTTCCGGTTCCGTTACCTCCTAAAAGACAAACAAGTTCGCCCCTGCCTACACTTAAATTAAATCCCTTAACTACATCGGGCAGTTCCTTTTCGTATCTGAACCAAGCATCTTTAATTTCAATTACTGTGTCAGTGTTATCTTTTAATACATCTTTAGGAATAACATCATGATTTAAAGAATTTTCCTTTGAGTATTCTTCAAGCCAAGTTCTGCCCTCTCTGACAGTCAGAGGACAAGTCAAATTATTTACCACTTCACCGTGAACTCTCATAGGAGTTGGGAGTGCTTTATACATATCGTGATTTTTCTCTTTGAGGATTTTGCCAACCTCACTTGGAGTTCTATCTGCGATGATTTTTCCATCATCCATTACGATAACTCTATCTGCCATTGGGAAAGCATCTTCCAAACGATGCTCAGTGAGAATAACGGTTGTTCCAAGTTCACGGTTAATCTTCTCTAAGGTTTTCAAAAACTCTCCTGCCGCAATTGGATCAAGCTGACTTGTAGGCTCGTCCAAAATCAAAACAGACGGCTGCATTGCCATAACAGATGCAAGGTTTAATAATTGCTTCTGACCGCCTGAAAGCTCGGTTACTTTCTTATAAAACCAATTCTGTATACCAAAGAATGATGCCATTTCGGATACTCTTGTCCTGATTTCAGTTTGTTTGTATCCAAGGCTCTCGAGCCCAAATGCAAGCTCATGCCATACTTTATCAGTTACAATCTGATTGTCGCACGTTTGCATTACAAATCCAATGCCCGATGCTTGCTGCCTGGTATCGTAGTCTAAAAGTGCTTTGCCGTTAAAGAGAATACTTCCGCTTATCTCGCCGTGTGGTGCAAGCGACGATTTTAACAATCTTAAAAGTGTAGTTTTACCGCATCCAGATTTACCGCAAAGAAGAATAAATTCGCCCTGATTAACAGCAAAGTTTATATCTTCAAGTGCTTTATCGCATCTAGCAGGATAACTAAAACTTAAATTTTCAATTCTTATGCTTTCCATTTCCTCACCTCCCAAAGTTCAATTATTATTGGGCTACTACAAAGCAGTAAATATGCCACGAATACGCTTATGCCAAATACAGAAACTTCTGCCATTTTCAATGATGGAAAGAAACTGAAATCTATTGCGCCCATTAAGTTTCCTGCAAGTGTATATATGCCTAAAACCAATATGCAAATAAGTGCTTTTTTATCTCTCTTATCAAATGTAAATATAGAAAATGCAGTCCTTCCAGGTATGCCGTAGCCACGGGATTTCATGCTGTCGGCAGTTTCAATGGCATTCTCGAGTGACCACGTTGTCATAATGGACAAGATATTCAGTCCATTCTTTGCTCGTTTAATAATGCTTCCGTTTGAAACATCTCTCCCCATGCACTTTTGAGCATTTGCTACGACTTTAAGCTGCGATGTAAACTTTGGAACAAACCTAAGTGTCATAGAGATTATAAGCGACATAGCAGGTATGATTTTCCCGAACAGATAGATAAATTTGTCGCTTGTCATAACCTCGTTATAGCAAGAAAAATGACAGATAACACTCACAATCATTATAGCGGCACAAAGTCCGTAAATGATTGATTCAAGTGTCAACGGATTTCCGCTTGGCAGATACTCTATGATGGTAACGCCTTCGTGATTAAAAGCAGGGTTTATAAGTGCCATTGCCACAAGCATCGGAAGCATATATATTAAGTTTGTTTTGATTGCCTTTTTGCCCTTCAGAATCACGGAATATGTAAATCCACTCACAAGTGAAATACATAAACACACAGGATGCAAAAATACGCAACTGAACCCGATTACAAATACAAAGTATGTGAAATTTACAATCGGATGATATGTTTTAAATTCGCTCATATTAAAATTCAATTCCTTCTCTTGGTGAAACACCTTTTGTATATGGATGACTTATCTCCTTGATTTCAGAGATATAGTCTGATACATCTGCTGTCTGCCGCCATAACCCCTATAGGTAAAAGCGACATAAGCATTGTAAATACTAATAAAATAGCTGCAAAACTTTTAAATCCTTTTTTTGAATTTCAATTTAGTTCAATCCTTTCATCAAAAACTCAAGTTTGTGCAAGTTGTTTTGTTGTGTCTTTCACTTCCGGTTTCTCGCCGCAGGCAACAAAAAAACTGCGGCAATTTTTCTTTCAAAAAAATTACCACAGCTGAGTTTTTCTGTGATGAATCACAATTCAGATGAGAATATGGGATAAAGCCCCAAAACTACATTTGGGCACATCAATCTGAAAACACTATTCCTATGCGAATGTGCACTTGCGGAATAATATCAAAGCAGGTCTTGTGACTCGCACCATATAGACCAAAGTCCGCATTTTTATATCCTGCCTTCTCAGTTTCCCAATGACTAGCTTTCGCTAACGGATATAAAAACATTCGATGCACACACCGACAGTTTAACCGCAGGGGATTCTCACCCCATTCCCTTTCCACTGATTATGCCTCGCTTGACAAGAGCTTTTGCAACATAATCAACACTCTGTGTGAATATATTAAATTTTACTTAGTTATTTTACCATATATCTTTTTAAAAATCAATGCACTTTAATGCAATTCATGAAATCTTTGATTTCAATTTATGCCTAAAGCAATTCATTGAGTTTTCTTTGCAAACTCATTATACATTATTCTTTTTTAATCCCAGAAACAGACACAAAAGAACAATAGTCATTTTAACTGTGTTTATTACTAAGGTTACATATGATAGTCCCCAGATGCCCGAAGAT
Source organism: Oscillospiraceae bacterium (assembly GCA_015068935.1). Lineage (GTDB taxonomy): Bacteria > Bacillota > Clostridia > UBA1381 > UBA9506 > SIG437. The sequence continues at coordinate 16,462 of SVJO01000014.1, read as the reverse complement.
GATGCCGCAAAATATGCAGCTATGACATAGCATACACCAAATAAACATTCAATTATAGTATGTAATCTCGTTTGTCCCTGAGACAGCATAACCGACATGAAAAGCGATGCCAAAAATCCAATAATAAGTCCTGAATTTACAATAAAATTATACTGTATGATTTCTGAATATAACGATGGATAAAAAAGCTTAATATATATAGGAGTTCCCACAATACATATGCCGAAAAAGACAGTCCCGACAAGCATTGCAGCAAGGGTAAATTTCACCAGTCCCTTGCGCGATAAAACTGCTCCCTTCACGGTAAGATACGACATAATCAATGTGTTTACGGGAGAAATCAACATTTGCATAGTTTTGGCAATAAGCGACACAACATGATACTGTGTAACAACAGCTGCGCTGATTGTCTGTTTTAAAATTACTTTATCAAACTGAATAACACAATCTCGCATCAGTGTTGATATTGCAATCATGATTATTGTGCTGTTGACTGCCTTACGAGGTGTTTTTCTTTCCTCCCTTTTTAATATGTTTCCTTTCAGGAAAGTATAGGCGAGCGAAAAAGATTCACCTGCAATAAATATAAAAAGCCATTGTTTAGTAAGAAAATACAGTCCCAGACCTATTAAATATCCAACACTTAATAATAAATAATACAGAAAATATGATTTAAATTTTAAGGTTAGTCTGAATTCAACCTGAGCATAGCTCCTTAAAAAATATAAAACTGAAAATAGTGCATATAATAAAACAAATGCAAAAGAACCCTTATCGAGCACTGCGACACATCCGCAAAAAAGTGCACTTATGACAGATGATATAACTATGACATGTGTAAAATCTGCGTTTGTTGCTTCCCAGTTTTTCCTTACAACAAGTCTGGTGTTACTCACTGCTGTTCCGAATGCCTGCGGAATAATGTAGATAAACCCCATAAAATACAGAATTTCTCCTGTAACATTATCTCCGTAGTAATGCGTAATCAGGGGATATATAATTATCTGCAGCACTACATTCATAACCACAGTTGCCATAACTGTATAAAACAGGTCGCCGGCAATCTTAAATGATTTTTTATCTATCACAATCCTTCACCTGATTTCCCTCATAATTTTCCTCTGGAATTTTCTCTGCCATTATATAATAACCCCATCTGGTCGAACTGTCGCTTACCTTGTCACTTCTTTCAATCTCACTTACAAAGTAAATCTTTTCGGGAGTATTTTTTCTGATGTTTTCAAGCTCAAAAATATCATCTTCATTAAAAATAAATCTTATCTCTGCCCTATGTTTGTCACCTGCTTTATTAAGGTCAGGCGCTTTTGAGCACGCAACATCTATTACCATTTTCACAAAATCAAGTCCCGTAGACAAGAAAACCAAATCAGAGCCAATGCAGTCCCCGCCCATTCTTGCGCCAATTTCGATAATATTTATTTCTCCGTTTTCATCAATGCGGAATTCCGAGTGACTGGCACCGTTTCTTATACCAAGTGCATCAAGTGCACTGAAAATATAATCCTTTACTCTGCATTCCATGTCCTCAGAAAGCCCTGAAGGTTGTATGTGCCCTGTTTCAATAAAATTAGGTTCACCTGTTGTAAATTTTTTAGTAATTGCAAGATACGTATGTTTGCCGTCAAAGGAAATACATTCACAGCTATATTCCTCGCCGCTTATATATTCTTCTACAATAGCCTGCTTTTCAAATGAATCATTCACGGCAGACATAATTGCACGCTCTAATTCCTCTTTAGCATAAACCTTTGTAATACTGCGGCTTCCTGACCTGTCTGTAGGTTTAACTATTAAGGGGTATTTCATATTGTCTGTCTCTTTACAAACCTTGTCGGTTTTTATAAAAGCAGGTGTTTTAATTCCATGCCCAAAAAAGCATTTGCGCATTTCATATTTATTGGTGCACTGCTCTGTTATTTCTGTAGGATTGCAACAAAGTCCCAATTTTTCTGCCACATAGTTAACAGTTATAGCCGCAAGGTCAGAGGCAATAGTACATATACCGTCAGGTGATATTTCTCTGCATTTTTCTAAAATTTCATCCTTTTCAACAATACTAATCGGATAAAAGTAATCTGCTGTTTTCTCTCCGATATCCCCGCACTCCCATGCAAAAACATGAGTCTCAAAGCCTAGCTCTTTGGCTTTTAATATAAGTCTGTTCTGAAAGCTGTTTGCTCCTATTATGGCAAGTTTTTTCATCGGTATATCACTTCCTTATAAAAATCTATTAATATAATCAAACAATTTATAAAACCAATTTAAGATAATTTCTTACGTTTTCGCCCATAATTTTTTTAATTAAATCGTCAGAATAATTTATTCTGCCAAGCTCATCTGCAATTTTTAAAACATCCCCGACATTTTCTATGCCGCAAGGGAGTTTATCTGTGCCGTCTAAATCTCCTCCTAAGCATATTGCATCCTCTCCGCCGAGTGCCATGAAATGCTCAATGTGTTTAACTATGCTGATTACATTTGCTTTTTCTGAATTTTCCTCTAAAAATTCAGGAACAAAAGCTATTCCCACCAAGCCATTTGCTTTCTTTATTGCGCAGAACTGTTCATCTGTAAGGTTTCTTTTATGATTGCAAAGTGCTTTAGAATTTGAATGAGTGGCACAAAACGGCATCGTGCTGAGTTGGGAAACATCCCAAAATCCTTTTTCGGAGAGATGAGAAACATCAGGCGTCATTTTCAGTCTGTTCATTTCTTTGATTACAGCTTTTCCGAATTCAGAAAGAGGAAGATTTTCTTCGCTTGATGCACTGCTTGAACCAAGCTGATTTCTGTTGTTCCACGTAAGCGTTAAAAACCTTATGCCGAAATTATAAAAATACTCAAGATTTTCAAGTCTGCCTAAAAGTGCCTCTCCGCCCTCAATCGAAAGAATAGCCGAATTTATGCCTCTTTTAATATTTTCCTCAAGCTGAAAATATTTTGTAACAACCGATATATTTGTGTTTTTAATCTCATCAAGGAAGCTTCGAATTAGAAAATCTGCTCTCTCAAAGGGATTATCAAAAGAGAGTTTATCGATAAAGCTTGCAAAAACCTGAACGTATGTATTTCCCTCTTTGAGTTTATCCTCTGCCCAGTGGGCATTGTTTGATTTTATTTTTACACCGTCTGCGACTCTAGACGGCAAATCGCAATGCAAATCACATATTAACATAATTTACTTCCTTTCGCTTTAAAATAAATTCTGCTATTAATATATGCTCATCACATCGTTTTCTGAATTAAATTATTTATCCCCTATTTGCTTATTTCCCCATTATGCTTGCACCGCGCTCAAGCGCCACAACACCTGTTCTGCACATTTCCTGAATGCCAAGAGGTCTCATAAGCTCTATGAAGGCATCAATCTTTCTCGGCTCTCCTGTGACTTCAACGCAGAAGGTATCTGTTGTGTAGTCAACTATTTTCGCTCTGTAAATCTGTGTTGCTGCCATAACCTCATTTCTGTTTTCGGGGGTATTGTTGACTTTTAGTATCATAAGCTCGCGTTCAACAGTGTTTCCTCCATCAAGCAATTTTACCCTTTTTACATTAACAAGTTTTTTAAGCTGATTAATCACCTGCTCGCAGGCATAATCATCACCTGAAAGCGTTATTGTTATTCTTGAATACTCGGGGTCATCTGTTTGTCCCACTGTAAGAGAATCAATATTAAATCCTCTTCTCATAAAAAGTCCTGAAACACGTGCTAAAACACCGTATTTGTTTTCAACATAAACAGCTATTGTAAATTTAGTCATGCTGTTTTCCCTCCTCTTTTAAAGGCATAATATCATATATGGCAGTTTCTTTTGAAAGCATAGGGTAAACGAGCTCGTCAATATCTGTTTTTACATCAATAACGTAAGGGCCGCCGCTTTTAAAGCCTTCTTTAAATGCCTCCTCAAACTCCTCTGCTGTTTCCACTGCTTTTGCCCTTGCCCCAAAGCCTTCTGAAATTTTTACAAAATCAGTTTTTCTGTTTAATACCGAGCTTGAATGTCTTCCCTCAAAAAAATGAGTCTGCCATTGTTTTACCATACCGAGCGAACCATTATTCATTATAACAATAACCACACTGGTATTATATGTAACAGCTGTTGCAAGCTCCGTTAAATTCATCCCAAAACTTCCGTCACCCGTTATCATCACAACAGGTTTACCGCTTGCTGCAAAGGCTCCGATTGATGCACCCAGTCCATACCCCATCGTGCCGAGACCGCCGCTTGTTATAAACTTTCCCCTGCCTTCAAAAGAGGCAAACTGAGCAGTCCACATCTGATGCTGTCCTACATCAGTCGCAATTATGCTGTCTTCATCTTTTTCTTTATTTATTATCTCAAATATTTTTTCGGGAATCAACGAATTTTCTGCACTCTTAAGTCTTTCTTCCCTTTTTATTCTCTCTTCCTCTTTTAGCTTTTCTATTTTACTTCTCCACTTTGGTCTTTTCTTTTCTTTACACCTTTTTATAATTTCATTTAAAGCAGATTTTATATCGCATGCCATTCCGACATCTGTAACTACATTTTTATTAATCTCTGCGAGGTCTGCATCTAGCTGAATTATTTTTGCTCCATTCTCATTTTTTTCAGGCTCAGGTGTTGCCCTGTCTGAAAAACGCACACCTATTCCAATGATTAAATCAGCCTCATCCTTAGCAACAGAAGAAGCATATCGGCCGTGCATCCCGCTCATTCCTAAAAAACCCGGATATGATTCATCAATAACAGAAATACCCATCAACGAACAGCCTATGGGTGCATCTATTTTTTCTGCAAGAAGTATAATTTCTTCTGACACACCAGCGGCTTTTGCACCGCCTCCTATATAGATATACGGTTTTTTCGATTCATTTATAAGTTTTACAGCTTTTAGTATATCATTATCAACAGGCTCATCAAGTGAAATTAAAGGTCTTGCCTCTTTCTTTTCAAATTCACACTCTGAAAGCTGAATATCCTTAGGAATATCTACAAGGACGGGACCGCATCTTCCTGACCTTGCAATTTTAAATGCCTCTCTTAACGTGTCTGCAAGTTCTGATACATCGCTCACAAGATAGTTGTGCTTGGTTATGGGAAGAGTCACACCCGTTATGTTGACCTCCTGAAACGCATCTTTTCCTATCATATACGAAGGGACATTTCCTGTTATAGCAACCATGGGAACTGAATCAAGCATAGCAGTTGCAATTCCTGTTACAAGATTTGTAGCGCCAGGGCCTGATGTCGCAATAACAACACCGACCTCTCCGCACGCACGTGCATAGCCGTCTGCTGCATGTGCAGCACCCTGTTCATGCGCAGTAAGAATATGTTCTATTTCTCCTTTGGCTTTATATAATTCATCGTAAATATCAAGTACCTGACCGCCAGGATAGCCGAAAACAGTAGTTATGCCCTGCTCTTTAAGCGTTTCAATAACTATCCTCGCCCCCGTCATTTTTTCCATGGTTAACCTCCCGAAAGAATTCATGCCCCTATATTTTTTGTTTCCTGAATTATTCTATCATACATTCCCCATTTTGTCCACAATCAACTTGATTTTTCATGCAAAATCATATAAAATATGTATATCGCTGTAAATCGGAGGACATAATTAATGAAAAAAATTAAAAATAAAAAAAGATTTCTTATTTGTGTAATTTCGCTCATGCTTTTAGTATTTTTGTGTGTTTCTTATCTTGGTTATGATTTATACAGACCATATCTTTTAAAAATCAAAAACCTTTTTGCATATCAGCAGAAGCAGACTGTCTCACTTGAGTCGCTTGGCTTTAAAAAACTTGAAAACAGCAAGTCTTTTCTTTATGTAAATAACAAATTGCAAAGAAAAGAACGCGTAACATCAGATGCCGACAATAAAATAATTGAAAGAAGCAAAGATTTAACGCGTCTTTATGACTTCGCAACGGGCTTTGTGATTGACCTTCCCGATGAAATGTCTCCTGATTTTACACAGAGCCCCGTTTTTGTTAAAATGTGCAGTGATTTTTTAGATGTAACCATCTCAAAGGAATATTCTCCGTATGAAGATGTTGATGAGTATATCAGCTATTATTTAAACAGATTTATAACAAGCGAGGATTACAGAAAGCCGAATTCTATGGAGCTTTTAGGTGACAGTACTTTTACATACGGCGAAAATTCTGCAAGGCTCATTTCCGTTAAGATTTTAGATATGCCTGAAGATAAAAAGAATATTTACACATACGCAACAATAAAAACAGGCGGAAGAGAATTTTTCAGATTTATGTTTAAATTTAAAGCATCAAGCTACAGCGAGACAGAAAAAGCAACAGCCTCCGCGCTTGAAAGCTTTAAAAGAACAGAGCCGTTCGGAACAGCAGTTTATGATTTTTCTCCAAAACCGATTGAGGCAGATTTCTGGTCGAAGGAAACAAAAGAAGTATATCGTAAGATGGTTGAACGCGACAGTGTCCTGTGGGGCATCTTCACACCTAAACTTCCTGATGAAGGCATTAATCAGCTCATACCCCAGATGGAAGAAAAACTCGACTTTAAGTTCCCGATAGTGCTTATTTATAATCATCTCGGTGACCCGCTCCCCAAAGGATTCGGCGAAAAATGTGCCGAGCAGGGCAAAATGATTGAGCTGACCCTGCAGATGACTGAAACAAATAATGAAAATCTCCATGCCCAAATCCCTCTTTTTGAAATATATAAAGGGAAATATGATGACAAAATCAGAAATCTGGCAAGGGAAATCAAAGAAGAAATTAAAAATCCGTTTTTCTTCCGACTAAATAATGAGATGAATACTGACTGGACCAGCTACTCAGGAATAATAACTCTTTCAGACCCCGAGATTTACATTGACGGCTGGAAAAGAGTATATGAAATATTTAAGGAAGAAGGAGTAGATAACGCAATATGGGTATATAATCCCAATGACCGCAACTTCCCGCCATGTAACTGGAATAACTTCACGGCATACTACCCAGGGGATGAGTATGTGCATATGATTGGTATAACAGGCTACAATACAGGAACGTATTTTATAGATGTGACAGGCGAAACATGGCGCTCCTTTACTGAAATATATGACGGAATTGAAAATGCATACAGTCCGTTTTTCTCTGAGTTCCCATGGATTATAACGGAATTTTCAACAAGCTCAGTCGGCGGTGACAAGGTCAAATGGATAGAAGATATTTTTGATAATATGTACAAATACAAAAATATAAAAGCGGCTGTCTGGTTCTCTGCGCCCGATTACGACCCCCGCCTCGAATTCAAAGGCAACATCAGCAGACCATATATGCTCGATGAAACACCCCAGACGCTTGATGCCTTCAGGCGCGGACTTAAAAAAACAAATCCGCCTCAGGCAGAAATCAGATAACATATAAATGCAAAAAAGTAAATGACTGTTTGATTTTCATATACTTTTATGATATAAGGAAAGGGTAATTATGAAAGCACTTAATCATTTTATTACCATAACAAAACACAGACACGCTGTTATACGCCACGGTTTTAAGGCGGGAATATTTTTTCAGACTCTGTTTCATGATTTATCGAAATATTCTTTTTCTGAATTCCCGACAGGCGCAAGATATTATGCAGGCACTAAAAGTCCCAATGAAAAAGAACGCGAGCTTTACGGATACTCGCGTGCATGGCTTCATCACAAGGGCAGAAACAAGCACCATTTTGAATACTGGACTGACTACAATCCCAAAACAAGAATAAATGAACCTGTTAAAATGCCGATAAGGTACGTAAAAGAAATGTTTTGTGACAGAGTTGCCGCAAGTAAAATATATCAGGGTAAAAACTACAACAAAACTCATCCGCTTGAATATTTCCTGAGGGCAAAAAAGGTGCGTTTTATCCACCCCGAAACCTCTGACCTGCTTGAGTTTTGGCTTGAAACTCTCTCCCAAAAAGGTGAATATGAAACATTTAAGATTATAAAGAATACAAAAACATATTAAAATATAAATATGTGAAAGGGGCAGCAATTTATTGCTGCCCCTTTGCGGAGGTTGAGTGATATATTATTTGGTTGGTCGGCTTAATTATTTTACAATAACGATTTCCTTGACTTCGTCTTTGTATATTCTGATTAATACTCTGCTTTCGTCAAGCTCGTCATATTGCGGGATATCTCCCGGTGTTACGGCTTTGATTGCATTTGTTGATTTTGATGTGTTAAGCTCATAAACAGTTGCACCCGAGATTGCGTAGTTTGTTACTGCTCCGCCGCTTACTGATACGTTGATTGAGCTTGCAAATTTCTTTATAACCTTACCGTAAACTATCTGCAGGTCATCTGCAATCACTTCAGTTCCTTCTGTGGTCTTATTTTTTGCCTCGAATAAAACTCTGATGCTTTGAATCTGACCTTTTGAGTTTGTCTTAACCTGAATGATGTCACCTGTTTTGAGTGTTTCCTCATCTCCATTTACCAAGATGCCTGATTCCTCTGTTTCAAATGAAACCTTTTTGCCGTCCTGGTATCCGTAGAGTTTATCAACAAGCTCATTGTCGTCATTGTTCATCGTTGCAATATAATCAACAATTACCATTGAGTCTTCTAAGCCTGCAATGCCCTGTGAGTTTGTCACAATGATTGCTTTTGCTGTTAAATCTTCGCCCAGGTCGTAGATTAATACATCGTATTCAGTCTTGTCCTCAAAGAGAGATATATTCTCAATTGAGAAATCGTCTGTAGATGTTTTTCCTGCTGGGATGTTAAATACTATAGTCTCTGAATTTACATTGTATGCTCCAAGTTTTTTAGAAGCCGCCTTGTAGGTCAGGCTGTCTTTAACGTTGAGCGTAAATGATGATTTATTTATTTCGCCGCTCTCTGTTTTATCAGTAGCGGTGTTAAGCTGAGTAAGCTCGCCTGATGCATTTGTTTCATAGGTGATAAGCTGCGGTACGAAAACATCGCTTTCATCAGAAAGTTTTTCTAAAACATCCTGAGGAGTTTTTCCGCTGACGCCGTTTAATTTAATTTTCTCGCCTGATTTTAATGTTACAGTCTTGCCGTCTTTATCAAATATTTTAATCTCTAAAACTTTATCAAAACCGTTTGACAAAGCACCTTTAACTGCGTACGCATAGTTTGAAGAAAGTGTTTTGGTAGCATCTACAGCCGCAATTTTACCTTCTACGTCAAGGTAGAATGTTCCCTCGTCACCGAGCTTAATTTCCTCTGTATAGTTCTTTGCAATTTTATATCTCTTTCCGCCTATGCCTCTTTCGTCATTTTTAATCTCAGTTACCTTACCTGTCACGTATTCTCCTGATACCTCAATTGTAATGATTGATGCATCTTTACTTTTAGCAACACTTAATACGTTCCATTCCTCAAGGTCGGAAAGCTCAAGCTCCTGTGTTGCCTTTGTGATAACGAATTTAACATCATCATCTTCTGGGTCTAAAACAAGTGAAGGTTTGCCGTATTTGTCAGTCACGCGGTGGCTTGTCTCTATTACGTCTTCTACAACATAGTTTTCATAAGATGTTACAAATACGATGTCGTATTTATCATCTGAGTTTGTATCTAAAACTGTAATTCTGCCTGACTCAGGTGTAAGTTCTGAAACGTCAAAGCTTATTGCTTTTCCGTTAAATATCATTTTTGCATCTTTATCAATTATAAGCTCTAAAGGCTTTTTATCATTTTCCTTGTCGAGCCAGTACATAACCTTAGTCGTTCCTGCTTCTAAAAGCTCGGCGCTTTCCATATTGTCTGTAGCTATTGTAACAGAATCATTTGCATTTTTTAAAGGTCTTGCAAGAAGCACTACCTTTTCATCACCGTCTAGGGTGCGTGCATAGAATGTTACTTTAAAGCCTAAGAGATTTCTGATTTTTGCCAGTGCCCTGTCAGTTACTTCATAAATCTCGTCTCCGATTTTCACTTCGTTATCTTTAAGATTTGATGAACCTGAAAGACTGCTTGCACCTATCGCAACAATCTGACCTGTGAGCTTTTCAGTGTCAAGAACATCAGTAAGAACAGTTTTATCAACTATTTCATATCTCTCGTTTGAACCGAAACCAGTCTGCTCCATCATTTTAACTGTAAGAGAGTTAAATGTCATCTGTGCAACAACGCCTCTTTTTACAGGCTCATTATCGTTTGCTACTGCATTTTTTGCGATTCCGTTCTGAGTACCTACTGATACATAGCCATTCGGGAAACCGCCCGCAGAAAGAGCTGCAGGTTCATGACCGATAATTCTAACTAAAATTGTCATTGCCTCAGCATATGTGATTGAATCATCAGGTCTGAAATTGTGCTGGTCGTCACCGATTACAACACCCTGCTGAGTAGCAATGTTGATATATCCTGATGCCCAGTGACCTTCAACAACATCGGGATATTTTGTTTTTCCCATTGAGGATTTAGCAAGTTCGCCAAGTCCCATTGTTTCTACTGCAACCTTTGCAAATTCTGAACGCTTGATGTTTTCGTCAGGTCTGAAGAGGCCTGTTTCTGCATCACCAATCATGATATCCAGTGCGCCAAGTGTCTCTATTGCTTCTTCATGTTTTGAATTTACGGCATCCGAAGGAATCATAGCAAAGCTTCCCGTCACCATGGAAAGTGCCATTATCATTGTCAACACAATTGCCGTTAATTTTTTTGATATAGCCATTAATTTTTCCTCCTGAAAATTTTATTATTTATTTTGTCTGTTTCCCAAGCTGAAAAATTCTGTCCCTTGTGCAAAGTCGGACTTTGCATAAAATAACTGTATGTCACAAAATGAGTCACTCTTTCTGCCATGACCAATCACAAAGCCACCTCCTTATTATAATGCTGAATATATTAATAAAACTAACGATACTGAATTATGCCAATAATTATCGTTTCGTTGTTATGTCAACCACAACTATTATAATACATGGTTTTATTCGCAAAATCAATAATAAAATTTTGGTAATTCAAAAGTATTGAGCACAAGTTATTAAAGAAGTTACACCTCTTGTGATTAGCCTGTTATGTTTGTAAGACACGTGATTACTATAGTTACTCTAAATAACAATGCGCAAAAAAAGATGCAGGAAATATTCTTTCCTGCATCTTTTAAAATCTTATAATACCTTATTTAAAAAGTCTATAGTTCTGGGATGTTTTGGTTTTGTAAAGATTTCTTCAGGAGTTCCCTCCTCCAAAATCACACCGTCATCCATGAACAGAACTCTGTCAGCAACCTCACGTGCAAAGCCCATTTCATGAGTGACAACCATCATTGTCATACCGTCTTTTGCAAGATTTTTCATAACAGCTAAAACTTCACCGACCATTTCAGGATCAAGTGCAGATGTCGGTTCATCGAAAAGCATAATATCAGGTGACATTGCAAGCGCTCTTGCTATTGCAACACGTTGTTTCTGTCCTCCCGACAGCTGAGACGGGAAACTTTCTGCCTTATCAGAAAGACCCACCATTTCTAAAAGCTTTAATGCATTTTCCTTTGCTTCTTCAGGAGTTGCTTTTTTCAAATCAACAGGTGCTAGCATAAGATTTCTCAAAACATTCATATTAGCAAACAAATTAAAATGCTGAAAAACCATACCTATATTTTCGCGAACCTTGTTAATATTAATTTTTTTATCGTTAACATGGTAACCATCAACAATAATTTTGCCCGAGGTGGCATTTTCAAGTTTATTTACACATCTTAAAAAGGTTGATTTACCGCTTCCCGAAGGACCGATGATGCATACAACCTCTCCTTCATAAATATCAGTTGAAATGCCGCATAAAACCTCCTGGTTACCAAAACTTTTTCTCAAATCCTCAATATGAATTTTTATATTTTTATTTTTGCCTGTCACGTCTGAGTCTCCTCTCCAATGCATTTGCAACCTGTTGCAGAGCCAGAATTACGACAAGGTACATCACAGCAACAATTGCCCACATCTCAAAGGATTTAAAGGTTATCGCTATAACGTTCTGTGCCTTGTTAACCAGTTCAGGGAAACCGATAACTGATAAAATAGATGTATCCTTAAGTGTTATTATAAACTGATTAACAATACTCGGAATCATGTTTTTAATTGCCTGCGGCAATACAACACGAAACATTGACCTCCAATAAGACAAACCAAGACTTCTTGCTGCCTCCATCTGTCCAGGGTCGATAGACTGAATACCTGCACGGATAATCTCCGACATATATGCGCCGCAGTTGAGTGCAAGACAAATTGTACCCGCCTGAAGCGATGTTAAAATAAATTTTCCGCCAAAAATTGACTTGACTCCATAAGGAATTCCATAAAATACAAAGAATGCAAGAACAATCATCGGCACTCCGCGTATAAGATTAACGTAGATTTTCGAGATTATGTTAGAAAACTTGTTATCTACAACGCTTGCCAGGCCAAAAATTATGCCTAATATACAACCAAAAAACAGTCCGCACAGGGCAAGTAAAAGTGTTTGTCCCATAGCCGCCAGTAAAAGCGGACCGTATGTGGTAACAATCTGAATCATGGGATTTAACCCTCCTAATGAGTTAAATAGAGCTGATAAAAAATATTTTTACACTCTAAGAGGGCATTGGATAGATAACCCAATGCCCTCTTTTTCATTTCTTAACCAAGATATTTTGCGATTATCTCATCATATTTACCGTTTTCACGAATGTTTTTAAGACCTGCATTGAAGAGTTCAACGAGCTCTGATTTGCTTTCATCAAAGATTGCAAAGCCATACTGAGCAGGCTCATTTTCTGTTCCTTCAACGAATTTCATTTCAAGCTCGCCAATTTTGATATTGTACTTTAATATCGGTGTATCGTCCATGCACGCATCAACCTGACCGCCGACAACAGCCTGATACATATCAGGTGATGTTGAGAATGTAACAACATCAAAGCCGAATTCATCCTTGATGCTTTCAGCATACTCATTACTCATTGTACCATTTTTTACAGCAACTTTTTTGCCTTTCATGTCAGCAAAGCCTTCTATGTCAGAATCCTTTGCAACTGCCATACCCTGAGTTGCGTCATAGTAACCGTCTGAGAAAGTCCAACCGCTGTTCTTTCTTTCTTCTGTAATTGAAGCACCTGCAATCATACCGTCAGCCTGTCCTGCCTGACATGCAGCAATTGCAGCATCCCAACCAACGTACTGAAGGTCATAAGTAAAGCCCTGATCCTCAGCAATTGCAGCGAGAATATCCATGTCTATACCAACGATGTTTCCGTCAGCATCCTGAAATTCAAACGGGCTGAATCCTTTGTCTGTTGCAATCACAAAATCTTTAGACTCATTTTTCTCACAAGCAGCAAATGCAAAGCACATAATTACTGCAAGCACCAATGCTAAAATCTTTTTCATATGTATCTTCCTCCAAAAAAAAATAATATCTTTAATTTTATCCTAAATTAACCAAATTGTCAATAGCAAATCAGTCATTTTTAATATTTCCCTTTTGAACATTTTCTTCAATCAGCCTCATGGTGTACTCCCATATCTCCTGCGAGCCCGGCCTTGATTTATTTTGCCTGGCCACTACCTGCTCTTTTCTAACCTTATGCTTCTGCCAGTCCTTCCCTCCGTTTAAATCATTTAAAAGGAGCGGCTGAAAATTATCCATAACACGCGCAAACTTTGCCTCAGGTGATTTTCCCTCCTCAAATTCGTTAAAAAGAAGTTTTAATTCATCACACTGTTCTTCGGGAAGCATTGAGAAAATGCGGTCAGCCGCCTTTTTCTCCCTTTCCGCACGCGTTTTTAAACCCTCTGTGTCATATGCGTACGTATCCCCTGCGTCAATTTCAACAATATCATGAATAAGAGCCATCATCATCGCCTTCGTGACATCAAATTTCTCGTTTGCATATTCCCTTAAAAGATAAATCATAATCGCCATATGCCATGCATGCTCTGCATCATTTTCCTGCCTTTTGTAATCGGAAATATGTGTCTGTCTGTAAATCTCTTTTTCCTTATCTATTTCCAAAACAAAGTCAATCTGTTTTTTAAACCTCTCAATATCCATATCTCTTGCTTTACTCCCCGCTCTTTTTTATACTCAGTCTCTGCACCCCAAAGATACCTGTAATTATCATTATTATTGCAACAACCGATGCAAAAGACAACTCCTCATCTAAGAAAATAAATCCCGCAACAACAGATACAACAGTTGTTACATTGGCAAAAACCACCGTCTTTGCAACAGGTAAATATGTATTTGCATAATTTAAAAGCAAAAAGGCAACAACAGATGAAATTGCCCCCAGATATAAAACGGCAAGCGTAAATTCCCATGAGGCAAATCCGCTTATAACCGCTATCGGATTATTGATGTTTTCAAAAAACGAAATAATCACAAACGAAATAACACCTATAAGCATCATAACAAATGTACGTTCAATAACAGAAAATTCCTTTGATAGTTTTCTGCTTGCTATATTATATCCAACAGAAGATATAACCGCGCCTAAAAGAAATAACACACCAATCGGTGTAACCGTACCACCCTCTGCTCCTAAAAGAGCTACTATCACCACGCCGCAGACTGACAGCGCACTGAATACATACTGAAAAAATGAAGGGATTTCCTTCAAGACAAAAACTGAGCATATCATAGATACCACAGGAATCATGGAAATCATGATTGAAGAAAACGAACTTGTTGTCATTTCTATTCCGTAAGTTTCAAATATGTAGTACATAAGCGGCTGAAACCCCGCCAGAACAAGCAATTTGAGCATATTCTTTCGGAACCTGATTTTTTCTTTTTTAAAAAACAGCACCGCGCTCATAAAAATAAATGCAACAATGTATCTGTCGGCAATCACAGTCATAGGAGAAGCATACTTTAGCGCAATCTTTGTAAACATAAAACTAAACCCGAAAATAATCTGGGCTGAAAGTGCTGCTAAGCCAGCAAAAACCGCTTTATTCCTATTCATAACCTTCCCCTTTTATATGCGCTCTTCCAAATATACATACGTATTTTATTTTACTGGTATTGTGCCGATAAAAATGCAAATTTCCTTCTGTTTTCTATTTATTTTTCTCTATAACGGACAAATATACTTTTTCAATAGCTGCGCCAAATTTTGTTTTATCAAAAGCGGCAGCAATCTCTCTGCTGATTTCGGCAGCATCTCTTCTCCATTTTTCATTCTGCGAAATAATTTTTATAGCGGCTAAAAATTCTTCTTCGTTATTGTATGCAAATCCGTTCTCGCCCTCTTTTAAAACATCACGAAGGCATAAATCTTCCCTGCATAAAAGCGGCAAACCATTTGCAGCTGCCTCAACATACGTAAGCCCCTGAGTTTCGCTTGTTGACGCGCTGACAAAAACATCTGCCATCTGATAGTAGTTTTGTACTTCTTTGGGGTCAACCATACCTGTAAAAATTACATGCTCGCTCACACCAAGTCTTTGCGAAAGTTCCTCAAGCTCTTTTCTGGCAGGTCCATCGCCTACAATCATGAAAACAAGATTTTCATAAAGGTTTTTTGCTTTTGCAAATAATTCGATTAATTCACCAAGATTTTTTTCTGTCCCGAGTCTTCCTAAGTTTATCATAACAACCTTGTCGTCATCAATTTTCAGTTCACGGCGTTTTAATTTTAAAATTTCGTCAGGAACCCGTACCTGATGCTGTTTAAGACTTATTCCTGTCGGAACAATTGTCATGTTGTTAACAATGCCGTAGCCGTGAAGAGTGTTCTCCACCTTTTTTGTAGGTGCTATAATTCTGCTTACACCCTCTAAACGTTTACGGGAAAAAGTGCGTACAATCTTCCTTCCGATACGTCTTGACGGGAATACATAATTTACGTATTGTTCATATAGTGTGTGATATGTATGAACTATCGGAGCAGACGTTTCTTTTCCAATATATTCTGCAAACTGAAAACTGAAAAATTCACATTGGCTATGAATTATGTCAGGCTTCCATTCAATCAATTCCTTCATCAGTCTGTGTCTGAATGCAATAGGCATTCTCACATCAGGATATACGGCAAACGGAAGCGACCTGATATAGTAAACATTTCCGTCTTTATGGCTGTGAATGTCCTCAGATAATGTAAGTATTCTAACATCATGTCCCCTCTTATCAAGTTCCTCATACAGATTCTTAACAGAGGTAACAACACCGTTTGTTGTAACTGTAAATAAATCGGTAGTAATAAGTATCTTCATGTTCCTCACCCCGAATGTTGCGTATTGTTCTGCTTTTAGTTATATTATAACACCCGTTTTTCAGAAATTCAATATTGAAATTGTGAATTTCTGCTTTGTCAGCAAGAAAGGTATAAAAAAGCTACAATTCCTTTTTGTGAATTGTAGCTTTTCTGGGGAAACAGAATGGTTCAGATACCACTGTTTTAGTGATATTCCATCTTCGATAGAGTGATATTTTTGCAATCAAAAATGATATTGAAACCTTCGGTTTCAGTGATATTATATTTGTT
>SVJO01000013.1 GCA_015068935.1 Oscillospiraceae bacterium | reverse complement strand
GTTATACTTCCTGATGCAAGTTTTGAAGATACCTTGCCTGTATCTCCTGTTTCACCACCGCCTTCAGCATAAAATGGTGTTTTATCAAATACAATATATCCGCTCATTCCCTCAGATAATGAATCGGATTTTTCGCCATCAGAAATGATAGCAATAATATTGCTTTCTGTTTTCAGGTCATTGTAACCTACAAATTCAGTAACATTTAATCCTGCGAGGAGGTCAGCAATTTTATCATCCCAACCTACTTCTCCCATTTTTGCTCTTGCATCTCTTGCACGTTTTCTCTGAGAATTCATTTCTTCTGTAAAACCTTCTTCATCAATCCCGATGCCTTTTTCCGATACAATTTCACGTGTTAAATCAATTGGGAAACCATATGTATCATAGAGCTTAAATGCATCACTTCCTGCTAAAACATCCCCCGCCTTCATGTTTTCAATAAGCGATTCAAGGATAGAGAAACCTGCGTCTATTGTCTGCATGAAACGTTCTTCTTCACGTTTTATAATGTTTTTAATCGTTTCTCTGTTTTCATTCAGTTCAGGGTATGCACCATATGATTCATTAATTACTGTGTCAGCAAGAACAGAAAGGAATGCACCTTCAATTCCAAGAAGTCTGCCATGTCTTGCAGCACGTCTTAAAAGTCTTCTAAGGACATATCCTCTTCCTTCATTTGAAGGTCTCACTCCGTCAGACACCATAAATACAGTGCTTCTTATATGGTCCGTAACAACACGAATGGAAACATCAGTTTCAGCATCTTTTTTATACTCTTTTCCAGACATTTCACATACTTTATTCAGTATGTTTGCAATTGAATCAACATCAAAGATTGAAAGCACACCCTGCATAATACAAGCAATTCGCTCTAAGCCCATACCAGTATCAATATTCGGGTGGTCGAGCGGAACATATGTTCCGTCTTCCTGCTTATCAAACTGAGTGAAAACTAAATTCCAGAACTCAACAAATCTGTCACATTCACAGCCTACCTTACAATCAGGAGAGCCACATCCGTTTTCCTCACCTCTGTCATAATAAAGCTCAGAACACGGACCGCATGGTCCTGTGCCAATTTCCCAGAAGTTGTCGTCTTTTCCCATTCTTACTATCTTCTCAGCGGGAATTCCCACATGGTTTGTCCATATATCAAACGCATCATCATCTTCTTCATATATTGTCACCCAAAGTCTTTCGGGATCAAGTTCCATGACTTCTGTTGCAAATTCCCATGCCCATTTTGTAGCATCTTTTTTAAAATAATCTCCAAAAGAAAAATTCCCGAGCATTTCAAAAAACGTGCCGTGTCTTGCAGTTTTACCTACTCTTTCAATATCAGGAGTACGTATGCATTTTTGACATGTTGTTACCCTCTTTGACGGCGGTGTTTGTCTGCCTGTGAAATATGGCTTTAAAGGAGCCATACCAGCATTAATTAAAAGCAAGCTGGCATCGTTTTCCGGAACGAGAGAAAAGCTCGGCATCCTGTAATGAGCTTTACTTTCAAAAAAGCTTAAATATTTTTCTCTTATTTCATTAAGTCCTAACTTTTTCACTATTATCTCCATCCTTATTGGCTCTGTAAAAACAGATTGCCATTTATTTATAAACATAGTAATACTAATTATATTATTTTAACATATAAAATTAGTTAGTGCAATACTTTTTTAAACAAATTCTTAGCATTTTTTACCTTTATTGTGTTAAATTTTTGTTACTTATATATTTTATGATTGAAAAAAAATCGTATATATAGTAAAATTATTATGAATGATTATGTCCTTTTAAGGGCAATTAGGAGATGATTTTATTACTACCGCTCAACTAAAAACCATATTAAGTTTAAATGTTATGTCCATTGCATCTCTTACAGAGTTTGAAAAAACTGATGATATTTTGGAGTTATTCTCAGATTATATGGAATGCGGGGCAAATATTTTAATCGCACCGACTCATCTTGCAAATAATGCAGAGGAAAAAAAGAAGATAATTGAAAATACTTTAAAAGCTGCTGACGATAAGGTTTTCGCTGCAGGGGAATTTAGAATTCCTTCTTTTAACGGAAACTTTAAAGAGTATTTTAATGCCATAAAAGATGAAGTGAGTTATCTTGATAAAAGCGGTGTTTCAATGATTTTTTTAAACGGAGCTAAAACCTTAGCTGAGGCTAAGTATGCACTCAGTGCTGCAAAGGAAACAACGGAGCTCCCTTTAAATGTCGGTCTGTGTTTTGATGACTCAGGAAACTTATCAGACGGCACTTCTCCGCTATCTGCTCTAATAACTCTCCAGGCTATGGGAGCTGATTCTATAGGCTGTGTATTTGATACAGATATTGATGTCGCTATGGAAACATATTCTGTAATGTGCGATTTTACTACCATTCCGCTATTTGTGTGGCTTGATGCAGAATTTATGACACCTGAGCTTTTTTCTGATTATATTCCCAATTTTGTCAATTATAAATGTGCAATGATTGGTCTGTCAGAAAAAGCAACATTAAAGCATTATATTGAGATGTCCAAGGTTCTGTGGCAGTTCAAACCATATATGCCTGACTTCGAGGAAATTAACGCGGTTTGTTCAAGAAAAGAAATTGTCTTTATGGACTTTAAGGGTAACATTATCGGCGACAATAAAAATATACTTGAAATCAAGATTGAAGATGAAAACACAGATGTTGATAAACTTCTTTCAATTGTTAACTCCCAAAACAGCGGAGCTATTTGTTTCTGCGTTAAAGACCCCGATATTTTGGACAGACTGCTTTATGAATATGTTGGCAGACCACTGGTAAAATCTGATGAATACGGGGAGATTGCCGCAAAGGAAAAAGGTGCTTTGGTTATTAATTTTAATTCACTAAGTCAGGAAGACAATTAATTTATTTTCCTGTTACAGAAAGGATTGGATATTATGTATGCTGTTCCTATCGCAATGCTGATAGAAGAATTTTCAAAACTTCCGGGCATAGGAAAAAGAAGTGCCGAAAGGCTTGCATATCATGTGCTTAAAATGGACAAAGAAGATGTAAAAAAATTTGCTGATACATTAATGGATGTAAAAGAAAAAATAACTCTCTGCCCCATTTGCTGTGCTCTTACCGAAACAATTCCATGTCACATCTGCTCAGATACTAAACGTGATACTTCAATGATATGTGTTGTAGAAAATCCAAAGGATGTTTCAAAAATAGAAAAAATTAAAGAATATAAAGGACTTTATCATGTCCTTCACGGAGTTATTTCTCCGATGGATTCAATCGGCCCTGAAGATATCCGCATTAAAGAGCTTTTAACACGCATAAACGAAGGCGGTATAAAAGAGGTTATCATGGCTACAAATCCTACAATAGAGGGCGAAGCAACAGCAATGTATATTGGAGGTCTTTTAAAACCGCTTGGAATTAAAGTTACAAGAATTGCACATGGCATACCCGTTGGCGGAGATTTAGAATATTCAGACGATGTCACACTCTCTCGTGCCATAGATGGAAGGCGTGAAATATGATTAAAGAATTTGAAACTTTGGAGGACTTAGGCGGCGGATACAAAATTCTTCAAAAGGAAAATGGCTTTAAGTTTGGAACAGATGCTGTTTTGCTTGCTGATTTTGCAAATATAAAACCAAATGATACTATAATGGATTTATGTACAGGAACAGGAATAATCCCCCTCCTTCTCCACCAAAAGATTAAACCCAAACATATTTCTGCCCTTGAAATTCAGGAAGAAATTGCAGATATGGCAAAGCGTACTATTGAGCTGAATGCTTTAAACAGAGATATTTCTATAATGTGCGGCGATTTAAAAAATATTAAAATGCTTTGCAGTGCAAACAGTTATACAGCAGTCACGTGCAATCCGCCGTATATGATAAATATGACGGGCAAGAAAAACTCAAATGATTCTAAGACCATATCGCGTCATGAGGTTATGTGTACATTAGAGGATGTGATTTCCTGCTCTTCATATCTTTTAGGCAGTGGAGGAAGACTTTTCATGGTACACCGCCCTGAGCGCCTAGTTGACATTTTTTACTTAATGAGAAAATACAAATTAGAACCCAAAAGACTCAATCTGACCGGAGGAAAGGATGAACCTGCTTTAGTCCTCATAGAAGCGCAAAAGGACAGAAAGCCCGGACTTAAAATCACGGGAGGAAAAGCATGAACGAAAAAGGAATTTTATACTTAGTGGCAACACCAATAGGTAATTTGGGCGACATCACATTGCGTGCTTTAGAAACCCTGAAAAATGCTGATATTATTGCTGCAGAAGACACAAGACGCACAATGTCGCTTTTATCTCATTTGGAAATAAAAAAACAGGTTACAAGTTATTATAAGCATAATGCCAAATCCAAAGGTGAATACCTTATTTCGCTTTTAAATGATGGAAAGAATATTGCTTTAGTTTCCGATGCCGGAACACCTGCAATTTCCGACCCTGGCGAAGATTTAGTTAAGCTCTGTATTGAAAATAATATTAAAGTAGTTCCTATTCCAGGTGCAACTGCTTTTGTTTCAGCTTTAATATGCTCAGGCTTTTCAACCTCAACTTTTACTTTTTGCGGCTTTTTACCTACAATAAATAAGCAGAGAAAAGAAAAGCTCGAGAATTTTAAAGATTATACACAAACTTTGATTTTCTACGAAGCCCCGCACAAGCTGAAAAAGACTCTTTCTGACCTTTATGATTTTTTCGGCGAACGAAAAATCGCCATTTGCAGAGAGCTTACTAAAGTTTATGAGGAAATCAAACGCACAACGTTAAGTGAGGCTGTAAAGTTTTATGAGGAGAATGAGCCTCGCGGTGAGTTTGTTCTGATCATTGAAGGAAAAGAAAAAACTATCGGCGATGAATTTTTAAATAATTTACCGCTTAAAGAGCATATTAATTATTATATGAATCAGGGTATTCAAAAAAAAGATGCTCTTAAATGTGTAGCGCGTGACAGAGGTGTTTCAAAGCGTGATGTTTACAATGCAGATTTAGACGGAAAGGAATTAAATGATGATTAAATATAATATTAAAAAAGGAATTAATCTTTATCATATTCAAACAGAAAAATTTAAAACGGTTGCAGCCACTGTTAATATTCACAGACCACTATCTAAATCTGAGGCTTCTATGAATACACTTCTTACAGATGTCATGCACAGAGGCTGCGAAAAATATCCTGACACAATTGAAATCTCAAAATATCTCCAGTCTCTTTATGGTGCAGGTCTTTATACCAACATAAAGAGAAAGGGCGAAGACCAGATTATTTCATTTACTGTAAATGCGGTTTCTGATAAGTATTTAGACGGTGATGAGTGTACATTAAAAGCTATTTTGCTGCTTTATGATTTACTTTTAAATCCTCTTACAGAAGATGGCGGATTTAAAAAAGATTATGTAGAACAGGAAAAAATCAACTTAAAAAATGATATTTCTGCAATTATCAACGACAAGCGTTCGTACAGTGCATGGAGAATTTTAGAGCTCATGTGTAAAGACAGCCGCTATGGAATACATGAACTTGGAACACCCCAAGATGTTGACAGAATAACAAACATTACTCTTTATAATCATTATAAAAAAATTCTTTCTGAAAGTCCTATAGATATTTTTATTACAGGTGACGTTGATATAAAAAAAGTTATATCATGCACAAAAGAGGCATTTAAAAATATTACTCCGTCAAACACATCATATCCGGTTTGTGATATGTATGTTAAAAAGGCAAAAACTGAAGATGTAACAGAAAAATTTGATGTCACACAGGCTAAGCTCTGTCTTGGCTATGCTACCGGCACAATGCCACAGGATGACGACTACCCTGCTTTAATGGTCTACAATGGAATTTTAGGAGGTGGAGCCCATTCTAAACTCTTTAATAATGTGCGTGAAAAATTAAGCCTTGCCTATTATGTATCATCTCGTTTAGAACGATATAAAGGTATTATGACAATTTGCTCAGGAATAGAAATTGAGAATAAGCAAAAGACCATAGATGAAATAAATGTCCAGTTAGAAGCTATGCGTTCTGGAGACATCTCCGATTATGAATTTAATTCAACAATAAAAAGCATCACTAACTCATTAAAAGCATTTGGAGACGATATCGGCTATAGCGCTGACTATTATCTCGGACAGATTGTTACGGGAAAAAATGTTACAATAGATGAATTAATTGACAAAATAGAGGCGGTAACACTTCAAGATGTAGTCAGGGTTGCAGAAAAAATTGAGCCACAGATGGTATATTTCCTGACGGCAGAAAGCGAGGCAAATAATTAATGAATTTTGATACTATATATAATAAAAAACTAAATGAAAAACTTTATATAGGTATGCACAAAAGTGGTCTTAAGGTCTGCGTTATGCCAAAAAATGATTATGTTAAAAGTTATGCCGTAATCGGCACAGATTTTGGCTCAATTAATAACAGATTTATTGCTTTTGGAGAAAACGAAGAAACTTCTGTTCCCGACGGAATTGCACATTTTCTAGAACATAAAATGTTCGAACAACCTGACGGAACAAATGTTTTTGAAAGCTTTGCCCGCTATGGTGCAAATGCAAATGCCTACACATCATTTGATATTACAGCATATCTTTTTGAGTCAAGCGAAAATGTTTATGAAAACCTTGAAATTCTGCTTGACTATGTACAAAAACCATATTTTACTGACGAAAACGTCTTAAAAGAGCAAGGGATAATAGGTCAGGAAATTAAAATGTATGATGACGAGCCGTCATGGAGACTTATGATGAATTTCCTTTCCTCAATGTATCATAATCATCCTGTCAGAATTGATATAGCAGGCTCTGTTGATTCAATTTCAAAAATAACAAAAGACACTCTTTTAAAGTGTTATAACACTTTCTATGATATGTCTAATATGGCACTTTTTATTGTTGGAAACGTTGACCCGAACGAGATAGGAAAAATTGTTGAAAAAAATATAACCTCAAAGAAAGCGCCTCAGGGAGAGATTGTAAGAATTTTTGATGACGAGCCCGATTCTGTTATGCAAAGCAAAGTTACTCAGAAACTTTCTGTTTCTGTTCCGTCTTTTATGTTTGGTTTTAAAGATACATCATGCGGCAAGACAGGAAAAGAGCTCTTAAAGAAAAGTATTGAGCTTTCTATTGTTTCAGAAATTATTTTCGGTAAAACAGGCAGTCTTCATAACAGACTGTATAACGAAGGGCATATTTTAGGTGATTTGGAAACTGAGGTTTCATGCGAGAAAAACTATGGATTTGTTGCTGTTTCAGGAGAAAGCCAAAATCCTGAAACAGTAAAAGAAATTATTATTGAAGAAATTGCTCTGTTAAAAGAAAAAGGAATCTCAAAAGAAGATGCTCTGAGAACGAAAAAAGCCCTATACGGCAATTATATTAAAATGTTTAACAGTGTAAGCGCTATCTCTCATGCTTTCATGTCAAATATATTTAAGGGAATTTTGCCTTTTGATTTTTTTGATGTTTTCGATTCGATAACACATGAAGATATTGAAAAGAGATTAAATGAATATTTTGACGAGACTAAAACTGTTTTATCTGTTATTACTCCTGTATAAGAAAGGATGAAAAAAATGAATACTATTGCTTTTCCTGGACTATCAATCGGTCCGTTTAAAATTTATGAATCATTTAA
Organism: Oscillospiraceae bacterium; assembly: GCA_015068935.1. GTDB lineage: Bacteria > Bacillota > Clostridia > UBA1381 > UBA9506 > SIG437. The sequence continues at coordinate 26,346 of SVJO01000013.1, read as the reverse complement.
TTTATTTGGACTTACCATCCATTACTACGGTCTTATAATCTCTATAGGTATTGTTATTGCATATATTTTCTGTTCGAACATGGCAAAAAATTATGACATTGACAAGGAAAACATATTAGATGCCGTCTTAGTTGGACTACCTTCGGCTGTAATAGGAGCAAGGCTTTACTATGTAATTTTCAGTTGGGATAATTATAAAGAGGATATTTCTTCAGTTTTTAAAATATGGGAAGGCGGTCTTGCTATTTACGGGGCAGTAATTGGTGCTGTGGCAGCTGTTTTCATATACTGCAGAGTTAAAAAAATTAAAGTTACAAAAATCTATGATACGTGTTCTTTCGGTCTGTTAATAGGTCAGATAGTAGGCCGTTTTGGAAATTTTGTAAATGCAGAAGCATACGGAAGTGAAACAACTCTTCCATGGCGCATGGAGCTTTTAGACCTTGGTATAAGCGTTCATCCGACTTTCCTTTATGAGTCGCTTTGGAATCTTTGCGTGTTCCTGTTTTTAGTGTTTTTCTACAGAAAAAAACAAAAATTCAGTGGGGAAATGTTTTTAGCATACATATCAGCCTATGGACTAGGAAGGTTCTTTATAGAGGCTCTTCGCTCTGACAGTCTGTATTTAGGACCGATTAAGGTGTCACAATTACTTGCTCTTTTATGCTTTATAGCAGGTGTTTGTTCTATTATCTATTTCAGGCATAAAAACAGGGCACAAAATAAATAATATTAAAGACGTGACAAAATTCAACTATTTGTCACGTCTTTACTTTTTATACGTTCTGTTTATCTAAATTATTGTGCGACTTCTCTACCACTTCTTCTGCCATACTTTCATCAACTAAAGAAGCTGCTCCTTTTTTAATATAAAGCAAATATTCAATATTTCCCTCGGGTCCCTTAATGGGAGAAAAATCTAATCCTACAAGTCCAAAACCAATTTTTTTTGCAAAAGCAGTTATATCCTTTACTACTTCAACATGAACTGTTTTATCTCTGACAACACCTTTTTTTCCAACCTTTTCTCTTCCTGCTTCAAATTGAGGTTTAATTAATACTACTGCCAAACCGTCATCTTTTAACAACTCGAAAGCAACAGGCAGAACAAGTTTAAGTGAAATAAATGATACATCAACACTGAAAAAATCAATTATGTCAGGAATATCCTCTTTTTTTACATATCTGATATTTGTACGCTCCATGCATACAACACGTTCATCTGTGCGGAGTTTCCATGCAAGCTGACCATATCCGACATCAATCGCATACACTTTTTTAGCGCCATTTTGTAGCATAACATCAGTAAACCCGCCTGTTGACGCACCTATATCCATACAAGTCATACCGTCTAAACATATATTAAAAACATCGACTGACTTTTCAAGTTTCAATCCGCCGCGGCTAACATATTTAAGTGTTTTGCCCCTGATTTCAACCTTCTGCTCTTTTGTCACAGTTGTTCCTGCTTTATCGCATTTTTGATTATCTACATAAACAACTCCTGACATTATCAGGGATTTAGCTTTTTCCCGAGTGAGTTCAGGATTGTTTTCTGTCAAATATACATCAAGTCTTATTTTTTCGCTCAAAACTTCCACCATACCTACAAATTTCTACCAGCCCACACTCTCTACATTTAGGTCGGTTTGCTATGCATATTTCTCTGCCATGATAGACAAGACAGTGGCAAAACTGACTGCTATATTCTGGGGGGACTATTTTCTTTAAATCCATCTCTATCTTTGTCGGGTCAGTATTATTTGTAAGTCCTATTAATTTTGTTATTCTTTTTGCATGAGTATCAACAACTATTGCAGGCTTTAAAAAAACATCTCCAAGCAAGAGATTTGCTGTTTTTCTGCCGACTCCAGGCAACTTTAAAAGTTCCTCCATTGTGTCAGGAACTATTCCCCCGAAATCATTTATCAGCATTTTACATGCTGAAATAATATTTTTAGCTTTATTATGATAAAAGCCTGTTGAATGTATATCATGCTCAAGTGTTTTTAAATCTGCATTTGCAAAAGCATAAATATCAGGATACTTTTTAAACAGGTCTTTAGTTACAATATTTACTCTTGCATCAGTGCATTGTGCCGCTAAAATCGTTGCGATCATCAGCTCAGCGGGTGTTTTATACTCAAGAGTGCACTCAGCATCCTTATATTTTTTATCAAAATATTCTTTTATAAAAAGAACTTTTTCCTTTTTAGTCATTAGTTAAACATCTCGCTAAGTGAAATATCACCATCAATTCTCTTAATTGCTTCAGCAAAAGCAGGCGCAACTGATAAAACTTTAATTTTGTCAAGGTGCTTAGCAGTTGAAAGCGGTATTGTATCTAAAACAACAAGCTCTTTTATTGGAGAATTCTCAATTCTTTCAATTGCAGGGCCTGATAAAACAGCATGTGTACAGCAAGCGTAGACCTCTACAGCACCGCGTTCTTTTAATGCTTTAGCACCGTTTACGATTGTTCCTGCTGTGTCAATCATATCATCAACTAAAATAACCTTCTTGTCTTTAATATCTCCGATTATGTTCATGACCTCAGAGACATTCGGTTTTGGTCTTCTTTTATCCACAATCGCAATCGGAACATTCAGTCTTGAAGCATAATTTCTCGCCCTTGTTACACTTCCAAGGTCAGGAGAAACAACAACAAAATCTGAAAGCTCGTCCTTAAATTTATCTAAGTAATATGAGGAAATTATGGGAGCACCAACAAGATGGTCAACGGGAATATTGAAAAAGCCCTGAATCTGTGCCGCATGCAAATCCATTGTAAGAACCCTGTCAGCGCCTGCTGCCGTCAGAAGGTCTGCAACTAGCTTTGCTGAAATCGGGTCGCGCGCCTTTGATTTTCTGTCCTGTCTTGCATAACCAAAGTATGGCATAACAGCCGTTACTCTTCCTGCCGACGCACGTTTAAATGCATCAATCATAATCAAAAGCTCCATTAAATTGTCATTTACAGGATTGCATGTTGACTGAACAATAAATACGTCCGCTCCTCTTACGGTTTCATAGATATTAACGGAAATTTCACCGTCAGAAAACATCGAAACCTGGGAATCGCCCACTCCTACCCCTAAGAGACGCGCGATATCTGCAGCAAGCTGCGGGTGTGAATTGCACGAAAAAATTTTCACATCTTTACCATGAGTTACCATTTGTTAATATCCCCCTTGTATATTAGTTGTTATTTAATCCTGATTTTATAAGACGAATATCATCGCCTATAAACTGCACAATACGGTAATTCCCCATTATTCTTGAAACTACTCTGTCTGTGTATTTTTCGGCCATTTCAGCCATACTTAAATTTGTATTTATGATAGTTTTTTTGTTTGAAATCATTCTTGTGTTTATTATATCAAAAAGTGCAGCATTTGTATAGCTTGTAGAAAACTCACTTCCTAAATCATCAAGAATTAACAGGTCTGTTTCGTAGAGTTTTTCTGTCCTGTCTTTTAGGCTTTCTATATCGCTTGTCCTTTTAAATTTATAGTCTTCAAGCATCGAGAAAATTCTGTATGTTGTCTCATAAATTACTGAATAACCATTTTTTATGAGTTCCTTTGCTATACATGTTGAAAGAAATGTCTTTCCTAGCCCAGGTTCTCCCCAGAAAAGAAGATTTTCGCCAGAAAAATCAAACTCTTTGACAAAGTTTTTGCATATCTCAACAACGCTTAACATATGTTCATAAGGAGAAACTCCATATTCAGGGATTATCTCTCTCGAATACATATCAAATGACATTGTTTTAAAACTCTGGTCTCGGAGCTGTTTAGAAAGATTTGAATTTTCAAATGATTTGAGTATAAGTCTTCTTTTAAAGCATTCACAATCTTTTCCGTCAATTACTCCCGTGTCCTTGCATATATCACACATAAATCTTTCAGAAAGCTCATCTTCTGCAAAACCATTTTCTAACAAAAGTGCTTTCCTTTTTGCAAGCAGATTTTTCTGCTCCATCCTGAGCATAGAAAGCTGACTCATATAATTATCCGTTGAAGATTTTAATCCTGTCTTAAATATTTTCAGTCCAATTTGCTTGATTTCAGAATCAATCTGCTCAATTTCAGGGATTTTTGAAAAAACATTTAAACGTCTTTCCTCTAAATCCTGCTCGTTGTGTCTCCTGATTTCCTCATATTCTTCACGGACAAGAAAGTAAAGATTTCTGTCATATGCCATCAGCAGCCACCCCCATTATTAATTTTATTGATATTTTCAAAAGCTTTTTTCTGAAGTGCATCAAAATTATATCTTGAGCTTGTTTTAGGCACAGATTTTCTTGGAACCGTTTTTTTCGGTTCAGGCACACCTAAAAATGAATGTAAAACAGCATCCATATATGCAAAAGCAAGCTTTCCTGTTTTATCTACAGTAATCTCAAATGCTTTTTTCACATCATCTTCACTTGCTTTATACTCATTTTGCCATTTATTAATAAAACATAATTCTTTTTCCGAAAGTTTTCTTTCACTAATTCCTACTATAGAACGTACTTTGTAGGCATAACTTAAAAAATCCTCTCGCTTTTTAATATAATTCTTAGCCTTTCTGACACTGTCCACACCGGCATTTGCCCATTTGGCGACTTCTTTTTCAAGTGCCTTTAAAGACCGTTTGCCCTTTGAAACAAAATATTCAATAAGCACAAGAATTACCTCAACTGGAAGTGCATAATAGTCATAAAAAGAATACAAAAGCTCAATATCTGATGTGCTTAAGTTTTTACCTAAAATCTGGCTCACCATTTTATACATTCCCGAAAGTCTCGAATTATCATTTAAATTTTTTACAATTTCCTGCGTCTTATAACTTGGTCTGAATTCTCCGCAAGTTTTTTTATTATAATTTCCTGAACCAATAAACTCAATATCAAACTCGGCATCATCTATACTTTTAAAATTATGAATTTTAATAAGTCCTTTTGAATTAAAAAACAAAAAAGCATTTACAACGTCTATTACGTTTACCTTAAGAGCATCAGCTATAGCACTGTTTGATATGGAAAGGTTCCCGCTGTTATACTGACAGAGCGCATAAAGATAAACCGCTATGTAAACAGGGCGGCCTTCCTGTATTAAATTGTTTGCTACTATATTCGGCACCAAAAAACAATCTGAAGAATTGAAAAGCGCCTCAGAATTAACAATCATATTTTACCATCCTGTTAAATAGTTAATATACGCATGAATTACTTTTAAAACTACACTGAGTATATTATATCATATAAAAAAGGAAATTAAAAGACCTAATAATAAACTTTTTGACAAAAAAAATACCACGTCAGCGAAAATGCAGTAACGTGGCACCTTTTAAATGACAAATTATTTTCTTAAATTTAGCTTTTCAATGATAGCACGGTATCTTTCAATATCAACTTTTATAAGATAGTTTAAAAGACCACGACGCTGACCTACCATCTTAAGAAGACCTCTTCTTGAATGATGGTCCTTCTTATAAACTTTAAGATGCTGATTTAAGTGGTTGATTCTCTCTGTTAAAATTGCAATCTGCACTTCCGGAGAACCTGTGTCTGTATCATGCAATTTGTATTTTGCAATGATTTCCTGTTTCTGTTCTGTTTTCATGCTCATGATGAAACCTCCTTAAAATTTTGTTCCTGAAGCCAAGCCTGAGGCCAACCAACGGAGGTGACGCCAAAAACCTAGCAACGGAAAATTATACCTTGTTAAAACAAGCAAATAGAATTATATCATAACTTTTTTGTAATGTAAAGAGTTTTTTTACTTTTTTTAATATTTATTGTCCACAATAATTACAGAAGTATATCTTTCATCTTCTTCTTTAAGTTTTTGTTTAATTGAAGCAAGTGCCTCTTCCCTCTCCTTTTGACCCATTTCGCATGGAACCTCAAGGTCAAATATAAGATTTATGTTATATTCTCCGTCAGTCATTCGGAAATCATGAATATCAAATAATTCGTTTACTTCCTTTGCGATATTTCTTACAGTTTCTTTAATTTTGTTTGTTCTCTCACAGTTAACAGATATAGGATCCATGTGTATTACAATATGAACACCGAGTCTTTCTTCTATATATTTTTCAGTTCTGTCAATCACTTCATGGATAGCATCAACACTTGCATCATTTGGCACTTCAGCATGGACTGAAGCCATGATTCTGCCTGGACCGTAGTCATGTACAATAAGATCATGAATACCTTCAATATTTTCCTGACTTATTATAATTTCAGAAATTTCCTTTACCATCTCAGAATCAGGTGTTGTGCCAAGTAAAACTCCGATTGTATCTTTTGCTACAGAAAAGCCGGTCCAGCAAATCATTACAGAAACAACACAACCTAAAATTCCGTCAAGCGGGAAATTTACCTTAGTACCGATTGCAGTCGCAAATATTACAGAAACGGTGGCAATACAGTCATTTAAGCTATCCTTAGCTGTTGCACAAATAACACTGGAATTAATTTTCTCTCCAATGTATTTGTTATAGCTGAACATCCAGACCTTTACAAATATAGAAAGGCAAAGAATTAAAAACGGCACTAAAGAAAATCTTACCGTAACAGGATTTAATATTTTTCCAAAAGAGCCCTTAAAGAGCTCAAATCCTACAAACAAAATAATAAAAGAAACTATCAGTGCGGAAATATATTCAATTCTTCCGTGACCGAACGGATGCTCCTTATCGGGTCTGCGGTTGCTCATTTTCATAGCAATCGCAGAAACCAGAGATGAGCCCATGTCTGAAAGGTTATTAAAGCTGTCTGAAATTATTGCTATAGAATTGACTATAATTCCCGAAAATAATTTAACAACAAAAAGAATTAAATTTAAGATAATTCCCATCACACCTGCAAGTGTTCCATAGCTCGCCCTGACCTCTTTATCTGTTATATTATCGCTATCTTTTATAAATGTTCTTATGATAAATTTAATCAATTTACTCCCTCATTACTCATAAAATATTTATTCATTTTAAAAAGTGCCTTTTTTTCAATTCTTGAAACATATGAACGTGAAATTGAAAGTTTTTTTGCTATTTCACGTTGTGTGTATGGTTTGGAAACAAGACCATATCTTAAAACTATTATTTGCTTTTCTCTGCTTGACAGGCAGTTTTCTATTGCCTCATATAATTTTTTTGATTCTATACCAAGGCTTACTTCATCAATTACATCATCGTCATCTACAGATAAAATATCCATCAAAGTAACCTCGCTGCCGTCTGTATCTCCTCCAAGACTTTCATTTAGGGATATTTCCTTTGAGGTTTTTCTGGCACTGCGCATCATCATAAGCATCTCATTTTCAATACAGCGCGCTGCATATGTAGCTAAGCGCACACTCTTTTTTCCGTTGTATGAGTTCACAGCCTTGATTAAGCCTATGGTTCCTACTGAAATCAGGTCATCAACATCAAATCCTGCACTTTGTGAATATTTTTTAGCTATATGAGCAACCAGTCTTAAGTTGTGTTCAATTAATTTTTCTTTTGCTTCTTCATCTCCGTTTTGGATAAGAGCTAAAAGCTCATCTTCTTCTTTAGGCGAGAGCGGTTTTGGAAATGCATTTTTTTGTGATACATACGAAAGAAGAAATGCACCGTATCTCAAAAGATAGATAAGATAAAAAAGCATCGACATAAACAATCCCCTTTAAAACTATAAACTAAGATAATAATTTATATGTCATAAATTAATTGATTATGTTATGGCATGCTTTTATCAACTACGTACATAGTTAGATACTAACACATTAATTTTTTAAAGTCAATAAATTATTAAAAACTCCCGCATAATTAAATTTTAAAATTTTTTATAAAAACCTTTTACTTTTTACTGAAAATATGATAAAATAATACTCTGTATTAACTACTGACAAGCGAGGGAGAAAAATGCAATATATTGTCGTTACAGGTTTATCAGGTGCTGGAAAAAGCTCTGCTATTCATATTTTGGAAGATATTGGCTATTATTGTATAGATAATATGCCTCCGACACTTGTGCGTAATTTTATAACATTATGCCAGAATTCTAATATGAACATGGATAAAATTGCCTTTGTTGCAGATGCACGAAGCGGTGAACTGATAAAAAAACTTGCAGACGAAATTACGGAAATCAAAAAAAGTGGTGACCAGTGCGAAGTTCTGTTTTTAGAAGCAAGTGATGAATGTATTATAAAAAGATATAAAGAGACACGCAGAAAGCACCCACATTCAAAGGGCGGACGTGTTATAGACGGTATAGAAATGGAGCGCGAACTTCTCTCCTCTATAAGAAAAAAATCTGATTATATTATCGATACATCGGGTCTTAAAGCAAATCAACTCAGAGAGCAAATGCTTGCTATATTTGAATCACGAGAGAAATACGAAAATATTAATATTACAATTCTTTCTTTTGGTTTTAAGCGCGGAATTCCGCTTGACAGCGATTTAATGCTTGATGTGAGATTTCTTCCCAATCCGTTTTATGAGGAGAATCTTAAAGAGCATACAGGTCTTGACTCAGATGTGCGCGACTATGTAATGCATTGGGATGTGACAAAGGAATTTATAAACCATCTCCACTCCTTTGTTGAATTTTTACTTCCTCAGTATATTGAAGAAGGAAAACCTCAGCTTGTTATAAGCATCGGCTGCACTGGGGGCAAGCATCGTTCTGTTGCTCTTGCCGAAGAGCTTGGTGAATTTTTAAGGAGCAAAAACTATTACACCACGGTTGCACACAGAGATATCTCATTTTAAGACGGACTTAGGAGGTTAAAAATGAGCTTTTATATGCCAACAAAAATATATTCAGGTAGTGACTGCGTCATAAAAAACGCATCTGTTTTTAAAAATTTTGGCAAAAACGCCATGATTGTCACAGGAAAAACAAGCGCTAAAGTATGCGGTGCTTTAGACGACGTAGTTAAAGCACTTAACGAAAACAATATATCCTACAGTATTTTTGACAAGGTACTAAATAATCCTACAGTTGAAAATTGTTATGAAGGAGGAAAATTTGCAAAAGAAATAAAAGCAGATTTTATTATAGCAATAGGCGGCGGCTCTCCATTAGATGCCGCAAAAGCAATTTCCATGTATAAAACCAATGATATATCTCCAATGCAGATTTTTGACGGAGAACAGAAAAACAAGCCTATTCCTGTTATTGGCGTTGCGACCACGGCGGGAACAGGGAGTGAAGTGACACAGTATTCAGTTCTTACAGTAGAAAGCGAAGAAACAAAGAGAAGTTTTTCTACACCTGATACATTTATGAAAATTGCATTTTTAGATGCAAAATATACAGAGTCTCTTCCTATGTCTATAACAATTGACACTGCGGTTGATGCACTTTCTCATGCTTTTGAAAGCATTTTAAATAAAAGAAGTAATATTTTTTCTGAAGTTTATGCAAAAGAGTCTTTAAAACTGACAGGAAAATCTCTCTCTTCTTTAGTCAAGAGAAATCTTACATATAAAGACAGAGAAAATCTTCTTTTTGCATCTGCTTATGTCGGCATTGCTATTGCACAAACAGGAACAACAGTTGTTCATTCAATGGGGTATCCGCTCACATACTATAAAGGACTAACTCACGGAAATGCCAATGGTGTTTTGCTCTCATCTTTTATTAAAGGGTGCGATAATGTAAATCATAAACTTGTTAGCGAACTTCTGGGATATTTAGGGTTAAATTCTATTAATGAATTTGATAAAATGTTAAATACTCTACTTCCCGATAGAAAAATAATTACAGAAGATGAAGCTAAACTGTTTTCTGAAAAAACTATCAAGGCAAAAAATGTTTCTTCTTGTCCATGGGATATTACGCAAGAAGACGAATACAAAATTTTCTTAAAATTAGTAAAATAACTATAACATACACGAGGGGACAAAAATGTTATTACACAAAAACTTATCAACAAACGAAAAAAATCATCTCACCATAGGCGGATGCGACACAGTTGAGCTTGCAAAAAATTACGGAACTCCGCTTTATGTAATGGATGAAAATTTAATTAGGGAAAACTGCAGAGTATATAAAAATGCTTTGGACAAATATTACGGCGGAAACGGACTGATTCTTTATGCCTCAAAAACCTTTTGTACACTTGCCATGTGCAGAATTGCAAAAGAAGAAGGCATGGGGCTTGACGTCGTTTCAGGCGGCGAACTCTACACTGCTTTTAAGGCCGACTTTCCTATGGAAAAAGTTTATTTTCACGGAAACAATAAAACTGAAGATGAGCTCCGACAGGCTTTGAGTCTGGGTGTAGGCAAAATTGTTGTTGACAACATTTTTGAGCTCGAGCTTTTAAATAATTTATGCAGAGAAATGGGTAAAAAGGCTGATATTCTTTTCAGAATAAAACCGGGAATAGATGCCCATACTCATGATTTTATCATGACAGGTCAGATTGATTCAAAATTCGGTACTGCAATAGAAACAGGCGAAGCCTTTGAAATTGTAAAAACTGCATCAGAAATGGATTATGTTAATGTCGTTGGAATACATTGTCATATTGGCTCTCAGATTTTTGATATTGCACCGTTTAAAAGTGCTGCACAAGTTATGCTGGAATTTGCAGCCAGACTTAAAAATGAGCTTGGAGTCATAATTGATGAGCTGAACTTAGGCGGCGGATTTGGAATCAGGTACGTTGAGTCTGATGACCCTGTATCGTATGATGAATATATACGTATTGTAAGCGAGGTCTTTAAGGAAACCTCCCATAAGTTTGGGATAAACACTCCAAAGGTAATAATGGAACCGGGCCGTTCTATTGTCGGCGCAGCAGGTATTACACTTTATAAAATAGGTGCCGTGAAAAAAATTCCTGATATCCGAACATATGTAACAGTAGATGGAGGCATGGCTGACAATCCCCGATATATTCTATATGATGCAGAATATGAATTCATGCTTGCAAACAATGCATCTGCTGCTAAAGACCAACGTGTAACAATTGCAGGAAAATGCTGCGAATCAGGAGATATACTTGGAAAAGACGTTCTTCTTCCTGAGTCAAAGGTAGGCGATATTATGGCAGTTCTTTCAACAGGAGCATATAACTACTCCATGTCAAGTAACTACAACAGAATTCCCAGACCTGCTGTTGTTATGATAAAAGACGGAGAACCACGTGTTATTGTAAGACGCGAAACATATGAAGATTTAATCAAAAACGATTTGTTATAAAAAAGAGAACAAGCAGTTCATCAGCTTTTCGCATGACGAACGAGCTTATCCCCTTTAAAATACCTATAGCAGACTTACATTACACTGCTTTGACGGAAACATCGCCCGATAAAAGTGCTTCCTGATTTCCGTCATCATATTTTACAACTAATCTGCAATCGTCATCAATATTGGTGGCGATTGCTTTTTTTATGCTTTCTCCTGATGTTACAATTATTTCTTTGCCCAAAAGATTTGAACGGCTCTTATATTTTTCTTTATATCTCCCTTTGGAAAATTCTAAATAATAATTATATATACTTTCTAAAATACCTGCAATAATTTGTGCTCTGCTTTCGTCCTTGTATTCGTTCCTTTCATACACAGTGCCTGCAATATTTGAAATTTCAGATGGAAATCCTGTTTCAGCTTCAATTAAGTTAATCCCTATTCCTATCACTGAATAACTGACTTTTTTGCTGTAAAGCTCTAAACCAGACTCTGTCAATATGCCGCAAACCTTTTTACCTTTACAGTAAATGTCGTTAACCCATTTTATTTTTGCTTCAACTCCAGACACGTTTTCTATTGTTTCAGCTACTGCAACAGCTGTCATTGCTGTCAAAAGAACAGCTTTATCTATTTCTATATCAGGTTTTAATAGTATACTCATATATATACCGCTTCCTTCAGGCGAAAAGAATTCTCTATTCATCTTTCCTCTGCCTTTTGTCTGCCTCTGGGCAACAATAACCTTGCCCTCTTTTTCTCCACTTTTTGCCATGCTTTTAAGAGTAGAATTTGTTGACTCTAAAACATCAAACATCTCTATATCATAAAAATCTTTACTTTTATTCAATAAATTCTTAATATCCATTTTTCACCTTTTTTCATAAATTTTGTGACTGTTCCGTTTTTTGTAATTCTATCACTCAAATATTGTTTTGTCAACATAAAATACAACAACAAACAAGTACAGTTTTACTGCTGCACTCTCCTCTTTAAATAAAAACAGGCTGTAAAAAGTAATACTTTTTACAGCCGTGTCCTGTAACACATTTTTTAAATTTAACATATTTTAAAAATGAGGTGATGTTTTATGTTTATAAGAATTTTAACAGATACACTGATAATATTTCTTGTTACATATGCTATAATTGATATTTTAACAAAAATTTTTAACTATTTCTTCAACAATACTAAGCGTAACAGCAACAAAACTTTAATGCTACTTTATATTGATTCTAAAAGCAATATTGAAGGAGCTATAAGGACATCTGCAATTACCGCCAAAAATATTGGTTATGAGCTATTAGTTGTCATCAGCGATACAAGCGAAGAAACAGAAAAAATTATATTAAACCTCTCAGGCGACTATCCCCACCTGCATATTTTAAAAGTTCCGCCTGAATACATCAATCAAATAATTTCGGATATTTCTTCAAAAGACGTATAAGCGGATAACCGACCGCAAAACAAACTACAAACTCGCCTGCACCTACCGTAAAAATATTAAATAAAAGCGACTTGCTCTCAGGCACAACAAAGTAAAGCATAGGTCCAACTATCAGACTGTTGAAAAAAACAGGTGAAAAAAGTGCCATAAAAGAATTTTTGCGAAAAACTCTTGTGCAAACAGCCGCGAGCAATGTCGCTACTCCGCCAAAAACTACATCCATTATGCCATAGCCGCCCATTATATTTGCTATAATGCAACCAATTGTAAGACCCGGAATTGCATTGGCTGTAAAAACCGGAAGAATTGTCAGCGCCTCAGACAACCTGAACTGAATAGGACCATATGAAATAACATACAGACTTAAAGTCATGACCGCGTAAATTGCCGCAATAACTGCTGACATTACGATATGTTTTGTTTTTCTCACAATATTATCCCCCAAAAAAATTATCCGCAGGTTGAACAACTTGAGCAACAACCGGTGCACTTTCTTTTCGGTGTATATTCTATTCCGTTTCGTTCGTAATAGTTAATAATAGCAGCTTCTACCGCCTCTTCTGCTAAAACAGAACAATGCACCTTAGCAGGCGGAAGTCCGTCAAGTGCGTCCATAACAGCTTTATTAGTAAGCTCCAGAGCCTCTTCAACTGTTTTACCTTTTACCATTTCTGTTGCCATTGAACTTGTAGCAACAGCCGCACCGCAGCCAAATGTCTTGAACTTACAATCTACTATAACATTATTTTCAATCTTTAAGTAAATTTTCATTATATCGCCGCATTTTGCATTTCCGACTTCGCCAATTCCGTCAGCATCAGGTATTTCCCCAACGTTTCTGGGGTTTGCAAAATGGTCCATTACTTTTTCACTATACATAATAACTACCTCCTGATTACTTATTTACTCTTTCATAAAGAGGAGACATTTCTCTCAATCTCTGCACTATCTGAGGCAGTTTTTCGAGAACATAATCAACATCCTCTTCTGTGTTTATATCGCCAACACTCAGTCTCAATGAGCCATGTGCTATTTCATGCGGAAGACCTATAGCTAAAAGCACGTGTGACGGGTCAAGAGAGCCGCTTGTGCATGCAGAACCGCTCGATGCCTCTATTCCGTTTAAATCAAGCATCAAAAGAAGAGCTTCTCCCTCAATAAACTCAAATGAGAAATTTACATTTCCAGCCAGACGTTTTTCTCTGTGTCCGTTTAGCTTAACATAAGGAATATTTTCTTCAATACCAGAAATCAATTTATCTCTTAAAGCTCTTATTTTAGAGGTTTTCTCTTCTAAATTATCAGTTGCAATCTCGATAGCCGCACCAAGGCCGACTATTGATGCTATATTTTCTGTTCCTGCTCTTTTATTTCTTTCCTGTCCACCTCCATGTATATAGCTTGGAAGTTTTATACCCTTTCTTACATAGAGCGCTCCTACACCTTTAGGTCCGCCAAACTTATGAGCAGACAAAGAAAGCATATCAATATTCTGCGCTTTAACGTCAATTTCCATCATCCCCACAGCCTGAACAGCATCTGTGTGGAAAATAATCTTCTTTTCTTTAGCAATTCTTCCAATTTCCTCAATTGGTTGAATTGTACCGATTTCGTTATTTGCGGTCATAACCGTAATTAAAATTGTGTCTTCCTGTATTGCATTTTTTAAGTCATTTAGACTTATTAAGCCCTCGCTGTCAACGGGAAGATATGTCACATTGTAACCGTGTTTTTGGAGATATTCCAATGTATGAAGTACTGCATGATGTTCTATCTTGGTAGAAATAATATGCTTTCCTTTTTCAGCATAAGCCTCAGCAATTCCTTTAATTGCCCAGTTATCTGCCTCTGAACCTGAACCTGTGAAATAAATTTCATTTGGCTCTGCGCCAATTGCCTTTGCAACCTTTTCTCTTGCGGCTTCTAATACTGTCTTAGCTTTTCTGCCTGTTTTATATATTGATGATGCGTTTCCGAAATTTGAAGTTAAACAAGGCATCATTACATCCAATACTTCCTTTTTCAAGGGAGTTGTAGCACTATTATCAAGATATATACTTCTTTCCATTTATGTCACTCTCCTTCAGCATTAGTTCATTATACACTATTTTCCCAAAAACTGCAATACAAAATCACATAAAATTTATATTTTCTCCATAAACTCTGTTTTTTAGAATCTGGGCAATTTCCTCAGGTGTTTTATTTTTTGCATTAACTATCAAAACTCCTGCAGACTGGCTGATGCTCTGTGAATAACTGTTGAAATCATCAACTGCAGAAAAACCCATATTTTCATAAACATAAGCATCTATTGCCCCTCTGTATGAATATCCGTCAACAACAGTATAGCCAATATATTCAAGATATTTTTTAATGTCATTTAGTCCTCTTTCGACTGCTATAACCATTTATTTACCTCCGCAATAAATTTATATATCTGTTATTATAAACAAAATTCAGGAAAAGTTGTGCTGTATAACGAAAAATTATTGTGAAAACCTTGAAAAATTCGTATTTTTAATATATAATGTATAAGTTGTATAAGATTATTGTTACTGGGAGGAAAATATGGCAAACTGGAAACTTTACACACCTGACGGTACAACAGAGCTTCTGCCTGGACAGTGTGCATACAAAACATCTGTTGAAAACTCTATTTGTGAGGTTTTTGAAGATTTTGGATATAAAGTTGTAGAAACCCCTGTTATGCAGTTTTACGATGCGTACACAACACCGAGCGGAACTATCGCTCAGGAGGTTATGTATAAATTTTTTGACAGAGACGGAAGAATTTTAGTACTTCGTCCTGACATAACTACGTGCATTGCAAGAATGGCATCAGGAAAACTCTCAGACGGTATAATTCCAAAAAGGCTTTACTATTCCGGAAAGGTTTTCAGGTATGCAGACAGACTATATGATGTAAGCTGTGAATTCTGTCAGGCAGGCATTGAGCTGATTGGTGCAAAAACTGACGAGGCAGATGCTGAGGTGATCTCCTGCGCAATAGAGGCGCTTCTTTCTACTGGTCTTGAAAAATTCCAGATAGAAGTAGGACAAGTAGAATTCTTCAAGGGATTAATTGCAGCGAGCAATATCTCTGATGAAACATCTGAGAAAATCAGGGCACTAATTGACAAAAAAGATTCATTTGCTATAGAACAGCTCCTTAAAGATATGGATATAGACGAATATATTAAAAATCTAATTTGTAAACTTCCGATACTTTTCGGTGATATTGATGTTTTAGACAGCATTGATTTATCACGTCTTCCAAAGCAGTCAAAAGATGCTATTTTAAATCTTAAAAATGTATATTCCGTTTTATGTGATTACGGATTAGCTAAATACATAAGTTTTGATTTATCGTTAGTTCAGGGAATAAACTGTTACACTGGAATAATTTTTAAAGGGATTACTCACGGAATTGGCTACTCTATCTGTTCAGGAGGCAGATATGACGGTCTTTGCGGAGAATTTGGCTCCGACCTTCCTGCTGTCGGTATGGCAATAGAAACAGACAGATTAATAAGCGTCCTGTCGCGAAACGACGAAATGGAACATGCTCAATCCTCTGACCTTTTAATATACTGCGAAGATAACAGATTGAAATACAGACTGTTAAAATCTTTAAGACACGAAGGTTATATTGCTGAGGATTATGTTTTGGGAGGAAACTTTAATGATGCCCTTAGCTATGCAAAAAATGCAAAAATCCATGGTGTCATGAATATCTCAAATGCAGAGGATTCAGTCACAATTCACAATTTAGAGGATGGCTCTGTTTCAGAATGTGATTTATGTGAGTTGTTAGGTGAAGAGGAATAACGGAGGAACATTTATGAGATATATTACTATAGCTTTAGCCAAAGGCAGACTTGCCGAAATCACTATTGACCTTTTGGAAAAGGCAGGTCTATGTGTTGACGAAGTAAGAGAAAAATCAAGAAAGCTGATTTTTACTGATGAAGTGAATAAATTCAAATTCATTTTGGTAAAAGCCTCTGATGTTCCTACATATGTAGAATACGGTGCAGCAGATATTGGTGTTGTCGGATACGACACTCTCCTGCAGGAAAAAAGGGATTTATATGAAGTTCTTGATTTAGGCTTTGGAAAATGCAAAATGATTGTAGCAGGCCCTGAAAAAATGAAAGATAAACTCAGTACTGTAAATCACATGAGGGTCGCATCAAAGTATACTGAAATTGCCAAAGATTATTATCACCATGTAAAGAAACAATCAGTTGAAATAATTAAGCTAAACGGCTCAGTTGAGCTTGCTCCGCTTGTTGGTCTTTCAGAAGTAATTGTTGATATTGTTGAAAGCGGAAAAACCTTAAAAGAAAACGGTCTTGTAGTTTTAGAAGAAATCTGTGACCTTTCAGCACGTTTTGTAGTAAACAGAGTCAGCATGAAAATGGAAAAAGAACGTATAATGGCTCTTGCTCAAAAATTAAATTCGCTTTTATGATTGGGGAAAATATATGATAGCAATTATAGATTATAAGGCAGGAAATCTGCGAAGTGTAGAAAAAGCAATTCTTTCTTTAGGGCATGATGTTTGTGTGACAGATGATGCAAAAACAATTCTCTCTTGTGAAAAAGTAATTCTTCCCGGTGTTGGCTCTTTTTCAGATGCCATGAATTCAATTAAGACTTTAGGGCTTGATTCTGTCATAAGAGAGACTATTTATAAGGGCACACCATTTTTAGGAATATGTCTTGGTATGCAGCTTATGTATGAGGAAAGCGAAGAAGGAAGCGGCAAGGGATTTGGCATTTTAAAAGGCAAAGTCAAAAGATTTCCGCAGCTTCCTGATTTAAAAATTCCACAAATCGGATGGAACAATTTAAACGTGTTAAAAAAATCGCCTATTTTAGATGGCATCAGCGAAAATCCATTTGTTTATTTTGTTCATTCATATTATGTTGAGGCAGAAGACTTATCAACTGTCACAGCAACAGTTGATTATGGTGTCACACCTCATGTTTTAGTTGAAAAGGATAACCTTTTTCTTGCTCAGTTTCATCCCGAAAAGAGTGGAAAGACCGGTCTTAAAATGCTGGATAATTTTGCTAAACTGCAGGTGATTATATGATTATTGCTGTATTTAGCGACACCCACGGGGATAATACCTCTATGCTGAGCGTCGTTGATTCAAACAAAGATATTAAAGCCGTTATCCACTGCGGCGACGTCGCAGATGATATTGACAGCTTAAAGATGTGTTTTCCAAATCTCAGCATTTATGGTGTCCGCGGGAATAATGATTATTTTACTAACTATCCTAGAGAACTTATTTGCGAGATTGACGGGCTTAAATTTTTTATAACTCACGGACATTTTTATTCTGTTAAGATGGGTGAAACAATTATAAAGTCTGCCTGCAGAGATTTCGGATGCGATATATGTGTTTACGGACATACTCACAAATCATCTTTTAGTGAGGAAAACGGAATTTTTGTTTTAAATCCAGGAAGCTCGAAATATTCAGGCACATATGCTCTTATAGATACTGAAACAAAAAAGATTATTTTTAAAAAAATATAAATTATAAGGGGATTTATTATGCTTTTTGTTATTGACGTCGGAAATACTAATACAGTTATGGGACTCTATGATGGACAGAAACTCGTTCAAAGTTTTAGAATGTCAACAGATAAAAACAGGTCATCAGATGAAATCGGTCTGTTTTTTACACAAATTCTGATGACGTTAAAGCTCGATATTTCTCAAATTGAGGATGTAATTATCGCCTCAGTTGTTCCTCCCCTTATGCACTCTCTTGAGAATGCTGTAAAAAAATATCTGAACATTACACCATGTATTGTAACAAGCAAAACTCCAATAGGCATGAAGATTTTAATTGACAATCCAAAAGAGCTTGGAACAGACAGACTTGTAAATGCTTTTGCAGCTGCTTATCTCTACGGAGGTCCGATTATCATAATTGACCTTGGCACAGCAACAACTTTTTGCGCAGTTAATGAAAATGGTGATTACTTAGGCGGCGCAATTTACCCTGGTATAAAAATTTCTATTGATGCCCTTGTTGAAAAGACAGCTAAACTTCCCAGAGTTGAAATCACTGAACCAACGAATGCAATCGGTAAAAACACCATCTCATCAATGCAGTCAGGTATTTACTATGGCTATGCAGGTATGATAGATTATGTTGTTGAAAAATTCAAAGCTGAACTGGGTGCTCCGAATGCAAAAGTAGTTGCAACAGGCGGACTTTCAAAATTAATCGCTAAAGAATCTAAGTCTATTGATATAATCAACAGAGACCTTACTTTGACTGGTCTTAAGCTTATTCACGATAAGCTCAATATGCAAAAAAAGGAAAAATAAGTATGATTAACTATCATAATCTTTCAGAAAAAATTCAAAAACAAATCAAAGAGGACAAGGGAATTGAAGCTATATTCGACCCTGCAATCAGGCGAAATCCCGAAAAAGACAAAGCTAATTTGCACCGTCCCGCCTTTGTTCGTGATGTTGAAAAAATTCAGCATTGTCCATACTACAACCGTTACGCAGACAAAACTCAGGTTTTTTCATTTTATAAAAATGATGATATTTCCCGCAGAGCGCTCCATGTACAAATTGTTTCACGAATTGCTCGAAATATTGGCTCTCTGTTGGGGTTGGACCTTGACCTGATTGAAGCCATTTCATTAGGACATGACATTGGACATACACCATTTGGACATTCAGGCGAAGAAATTTTAAGTAAAATTTACTATTCTCACACAGGCAGACTTTTTTTTCATAATGTACACAGTGTTCGAGTTTTAGATAAAATATTTAATTACAACATAAGTCTGCAGACTTTAGATGGCATACTTTGTCATAACGGGGAGCTTGAACTTAAAGAATACCGTCCCTCTCCCCTTTCAACTTTTGTTGAATTTGATAAAAAATTTGAAGCCTGCTACAATAGTAAAGACGCATCTTTATCTCTTATTCCTTCAACTATGGAAGGGTGTATTGTCAGAATTTGCGATATAATAGCATACCTTGGCAAAGACAGACAGGACGCTTTAAAAACTCACATAATTGATAACGATAATATTTTCGATTCAGGAGTTATAGGAAATTTTAATGCTGCTATGATTAATAACCTGATTGTTAACATAGTTGAAAACAGTTATGGAAAAGACTGTATTAAAATGGACGATTTATATTTTAACGACCTGAAAAAAGCAAAAAAAGATAATTATGAGTTTATTTACAAAAGCGAAGCTGTTGCAAATAAAATTACTACAATCATTAATCCAATGTTTGAGAAAATATACGATAAACTTTTATCATATTTAAATAACGGAGATAAAAATTCAGTTATATTTAAGCACCACATAGAGTTTTTAAATAACTTAAACAGGTTCAGAGAAGGATATAATTATTTTGAAACAACAGAAAAAAATCAAATTGTAGTAGACTATATCGCAAGCATGACGGACGATTATTTTACAGATTTATATTCTTATCTGTTTCCAAAAGAAAAGACAATAGAATATATTTCATATTTTGATGACATAATTTAAAAAAAGACTGTGACGAAGCTCGTCACAGTCTTTTTTTTATTTTTTTTCTATTTTATTCATTATAACGTTCAGTACCACCGTGCATATGATTATCACGGCAATAACTATTAAAATACTGAGCATACCTGTACCCATATATTTCAAATTACTAATAAAATTCATCGGATTAAAATTCATATTCACTCACCTCGTCTATTTCAAGAAGAAATTAAGTATCAAGCCGCCCGCAATAACAGAAGCGATCTGTCCTGACACGTTTACACCTATTGAATGCATAAGAAGGAAATTCTGCGGGTCTTCTGCAAGACCCATCTTATGTACTACTCTTCCTGACATCGGGAAAGCAGATATTCCAGCGGCACCAATCATAGGATTAATTTTCTTTTTGGCAAATATATTATATATTTTAGCGAAAACGACACCGCCTGCAGTATCAAAAATGAACGCAACAAGACCAAGTGCTAAAATCAGTAATGTTTCAGGTGCTAAGAACTCTGCCGCCTGCATACGAAGCGATATTGTTATACCAAGGAATATTGTAATAAGATTAGCAAGAACCTTTTGCGCAGTTTCTGAAAGAGAATTTAAAACTCCGCATTCTCTTATCAGGTTACCAAACATTAAAAATCCTACCAAAGCAACAGAAGCAGGTGCAACTATTCCGGCAACTATTGTAATTATTATCGGGAAAAGAATTTTTGTTGTCTGTGAAACAGGCTTAGAAACATATTCCATTCTTATCAGACGTTCTTTCCTTGTTGTCAAAAGTTTAATTACAGGAGGCTGAATAATAGGAACAAGCGCCATATATGAATAAGCCGCTACCATTATTGCTCCTAAGTATTTTGACTCAAGCGCCTGCGCAACAACTATAGATGTAGGTCCGTCTGCCGCACCAATAATTGCAATTGACGCAGCATCGTTTATTCCAAAGAACATAGATGCAAAGCAAAGGGTAAGGAATATACCAAACTGTGCCGCCGCACCGAAAATCATCAATTTAGGATTTGATAAAAGCGGCCCGAAGTCAATCATTGCGCCAATTCCTATAAATAATATAAGCGGGAAAAGCTCATTTGAAATTCCGGCGGAAAAGAGAGTCTCAAGTGTTTCAACTGCGCCTGAAAACGGCAGGTTTACTAAAATTGCACCGAATCCCATTGGCAAAAGAAGCGTAGGCTCCATATCTTTTTTGATTGCAAGATAAATCAAAAGGCCTCCGATTATCCACATCACAATTTGCTGCCATTCAATTCTAAGCAAATTCTCGTACAAAATTTCCATTTTCTAAAATTTCCTCCTTAAAATGTTAAAAATATTTGCTAATCTATTATATCCTCTTTTTTACTCTCCGTCAAGATATTTTATCTCTTTTTCTGTAAGTTCGCATTTCATTGCACTCATGGTATCCCTAAGCTGCTCTACACTTGAAGGAGAAAAAACAGCAATTGAATTAATCGGGTTTGAGGAAACATACAATACAGACACCGCAGCAGGAGAAATCCCCTTCTCTTCAGCTATTTTTGCTACTCTTTCGGCTTTTTTAATATTTTCTTCTGTAGCGTATCGTTCCAAACATTTCCCAGACAGAGTTTTTCCTGAAAGCAGTTTTGGATATAATCCTTTCGCCTGAGATGAAAATGCCATTATTGGAAATTCATTTTCACTATACCATTTATACTCATTATCGTCCATACAAACAATTGTGTCGTCCTTCATTAAGAGAGGTGTTGTTTTAGCAAGACTAAAGGATATCTGGCTTATAGAAATCGGCATAAGATTCTTTTTCTTTGCATATTTGTTTGCCTCATCAATCCTTTTGCCTGTCCAGTTTGATACTCCCAAAAATCTGATATACCCTTTATCATAAAATTCATTTAATGTTTCAAGCATCTCGCCAGCTGGAATTTCCTTGGTGTCACGGTGAAGAAGATAGCAGTCAATATAATCAAGCGAAAGGGCATCAAGGCTTTCCTCCATATCGGTATAGAGGCTCTTTTTATCAAGTCTGTGCCTGTGGTAATCCTCAAGATAAGGAAATCCGCCCTTTGTTGTCACGACAATTTCATCACGTTTTATTCCGCGTGATTTTATCCATTCTCCAAGAACTCTCTCACTTACTCCTTCTCCGCCTTTTTCCCATATAAAATATGCTCTTGCTGTGTCAAAACTTCTTCCGCCGAACTCATTATAATAACAATCTAACAGTTTAAAATAATCTTCTTTTTTTGAATAATCCTTAAAACTGCCTGCACCGAAAGTAAGCCTTTGCATTTTTAGGGTATGTTCAGGATTTTTAATTGCAATTGATTTCATATTATCCTCACTATTTTAAAATTATGTTCTCTTCTCCAAGCAAATATTTAAGCTCATCAAACAAACTGTCTGACTCAGAATTAATCCAATAGTTTTTCTGTGCAACAGCAGTCTGCTTCGTTTCCTCCATATAGATATAAACAGGAGTAGCACCGCTATGATTACATAAAATTTCTTTTACTCTCTCTAAAAGAAATGCTTTTCCCAGGCAAAATTTTATGTAAAGCTTTTGAGTCTTTTCCTTTTCCGCAGTTTTTTCTGCAGGGGTATACGATAGGGTTTTCTCATTTTGTTCATCAGGCGTACAATCTGAGAGTCTCGTTATTTTATTACATAAAATTTTTGGCTCTTCTTCCTCGCGAAAGCTCAGTTTTCCGTCTATTTTAATTATACTGTCTTCAAAAATTAATGCTTTATATTCTGCAAAAGTTTTTGGGAAAACTATCGCCTCAGTACTGCCTGTCAAATCTTCTAGTGTAACAAATGCCATTTGCTGATTATTTCTTGAAAATTTAGTTTTCACATTTGTTATAATAGCACACATGCTGACTTCTTTTCCATCAAATATATCATCTGACTGAATTCCGTCTTCACTTGCAGCTAAAAGGTCGGCAGAATAAACAGTCGAAAGTTTATTTACAAGATACAAATATTCATCCAAGGGATGTCCCGAAATGTAAAATCCTGCAACTTCTTTTTCAAGTGCCAACAATTTTTTCTGTTCAAACTCCTCTATTTCAGGATAAATTACACCTGTTTCCTCCTCATCATCACCAAAAAGGGAAAGCTGACCTTCTATGTTTCGTTTTCTATTATCCTGAGCCGCATCTAAAAGCTCTTCATAAACACACAAAAGCTGTGAACGCTTTTCTGAGAGTGAGTCAAAGGCTCCTGCTTTAATAAGATTTTCATGAACACGTTTTGTAACGTTTAAATATGTTGTTCTTTTTACAAAATCCTCATAGCTTTTGTAGACACCGTTTTCTGTTCTGTCTTTAACTATTGTATCTATGCATGCTTTACCGATGTTTTTAATAACTGCAAGTCCAAATCTAATGTTTCCGTCAGACTCAGCAAAACCGCTATAGCTTTTATTAATATCTGGCGGAAGAATTTTTATTCCCATTCTCTCTGCATCCATTGTATATCTTGAAACTTTAGCAGGAGAGTCCAAAACACTTGACAAAAGGGCTGCCATATACTGTGCCGGATAAAAGCATTTTAAATATGCAGTTTGATATGTTATCGCAGCATAAGCCGCCGCATGTGATTTGTTAAATGCATATTCAGCAAAATCCATCATTTCATCAAATATCGAATTTGCAACATCTTCAGAAACGCCTCTTCTTAATGCCCCGTCAATTAAAACATTTCCGTCATCATCCGTTTTTCCATATATAAAGTTTTTGCGCTCTTCTGCCATAACGTCAGCTTTTTTCTTACTCATAGCACGGCGCACAAGGTCAGCTCTGCCTAATGAATATCCGCCCATCTGGCGAACTATCTGCATAACCTGTTCCTGATATACCATACATCCGTAGGTAACATTAAGAATCGGTTCAAGCATCTTATGTTTATATTTTACATCTTTCGGGTTGTTTTTGTTTTGAATATATCTTGGAATCTGGTCCATAGGTCCCGGTCTGTAAAGCGATATCCCTGCTATAACATCTTCTATACTGTTTGGTTTCAGTTCCTTAATAAACTGTTTCATTCCCTGACTTTCAAGCTGGAAAACACCTTCTGTCTCTCCGCGCGAAAGCATATCATAAACTTCTTTTTTGTCAATATCTATTTTTGCAATATCAATTTTTTCCCCCGTAGAAAGCTCAATAATATCAAGTGCATCTTTGATAATTGAAAGGTTTCTCAGACCTAAAAAATCCATTTTGAGAAGACCGAGCTCTTCAACAGTCCCCATTGGAAATTGCGTTGTTGTTACATCATCATTTTTTTGAATGGGTATATAGTTAGTTATCGGTTCTTTTGTGATAATGACGCCTGCTGCATGGGTTCCTGCATTCCTTGTAAGACCCTCTAATGCCATGGCATCATCTAAAAGCTCTTTAACCTGTGCATCATTTTCATATTTTTCCTTCAGCTCAGGAGAAAGCGACATTGCCTTTTTTATAGTCATTTTCGGTTCCATCGGAATAAGCTTTGCTATTACATCTGTATCTGCATACGGAACATCAAGCACCCTTGCAACATCACGCACTGCCGCACGCGCTTTCATTGCATTAAATGTGATAATCTGAGCAACCTTTTCCCTGCCATATTTTTCTACAACATATTCTATTACTCTGCCTCTGTTTTCGTTGCATATATCAACGTCTATATCAGGCATACTTACACGCTCAGGATTTAAAAAACGTTCAAAAAGTAAATTAAATCTGATAGGGTCAATATCAGTTATTCTCAGGCAATACGCAACAATACTTCCTGCTGCACTTCCCCTTCCGGGCCCGATAGGAATTGAGTTGTCTTTAGCATATTTGATAAAATCCCATACAATCAGAAAATAATCAACATATCCCATATTTTTTATGACACCAAGTTCATAACTGAGTCTCTCTTTTATATCATCAGTTATAACTTCATATCTCTCTTTTAATCCTTTCAGGCAAAGCTCCTCAAGATATCTATATGCATCTTTTCCGTCAGGCACATCAAATTCAGGAAGAAGGTATTTTCCAAATTCAAAGTCAAGATTACACATATCTGCAATCTTTTCTGTATTTGAAAGACTCTCTGGGATATTTCCGAAAAGCTGTCGCATTTCCTCTTCGCTTTTTAGGTAAAACTCATCTGTTTCAAAGCTCATTCTGTCTGTTTCAGAAACTTTTCTGTTTGTCTGGATACACATTAAAATATCCTGATATTTTGCGTCTTCCTTATTTAAATAATGTACGTCATTTGTGGCAACAAGTCCAAGCGAAAATTCCTTGGCAAGTCGCATTAAACCCTGATTTGCTTTTTTCTGTTCTGCAATTCCATGCTCCTGAATTTCAAGAAAAAAATTGTCTTTTCCGAAGACGTC
Organism: Oscillospiraceae bacterium; assembly: GCA_015068935.1. Taxonomy (GTDB): domain Bacteria; phylum Bacillota; class Clostridia; order UBA1381; family UBA9506; genus SIG437. Next base: position 804 of record SVJO01000013.1, on the reverse strand, counting down.
TATATATTGTCTGGTAAGCTCTTTTGCTTTGTTGTAATCATCATTTATAATAGCATTTGGAATGTCTCCGGCAATACATGCAGAAAGGCATATCAGTCCCTCGGAGTATTTTTTTATAAGGTTAAAATCAACCCTTGGTTTATAGTAAAATCCATCTGTAAAGGCATAAGAATTAAGCTTTATAAGATTTTTATATCCTGTCATGTTTTTAGCAAGCAAAATAAGGTGGCCTGTTCTGTTTCCCAAGTCAAAGGTTTTATCATACATGTCCTTAGATGCAGTGTATATCTCACATCCAATAATCGGCTTAATACCCTCAGCTTTTGCCTTTTTATAAAAATCAATTACACCGTACATTCCGCCGTGATCAGTTATTGCAACAGCCTTCATTCCAAGCTCTTTTGCACGCTCAATAAGACCTGCTATCCTGCAGGCCCCGTCTAAAAAGCTGAACTCAGTATGTACATGCAAATGGACAAACCCCATAATTTTACCTCTTTCTATAAATGTTGGTTTTCTAAAGCATTTATTAAAACTTATTAAGGGTAGAAAAACATTAAATTATCTACTAATAAAGTATATAATATATTAATGACAATGTCAATATTTCTGTCTGTGTTGCCTTAATTCTTTATTTCCTGAAATATAATAATGAGAAGATTTTTCTTGACCTTTTAAAAAGATTATAGTATAATAATTAAGTCAAATGCTAAATTTGGTATGCCTCCGTAGTTAAGTGGATATAACAAGCCCCTCCTAAGGGCTAGTCGCGTGTTCGACTCACGCCGGGGGTGCCAACAGCAT